>CAKUZO010000001.1 GCA_934717895.1 uncultured Candidatus Melainabacteria bacterium
GGAGAGCGAATTTGCGGACGGACGGAGTGCAACGAGTCCGGATAGCGAGCAGATGGAGCAAACTGCAACCGCGTTGCATTTGCGGAACTCTGGGAGCATGGAGCAAATTCAAGACAGGGTGGAATTTCTTAATGAACGACAGTGAATTTAGAAATTCGGGTGAGGGGTACGGTTGAATAGATTTTCCTGTTTCGGAAAAAATATTTTCGTCATCTTTAGCGATTAGCGAAAGATCTAATAATTGATTACTTGTCATAAGATTCTTCGGGATAAAATTGCTGTTTCCCTCAGAATGACGACTGATGGCAGCTATTTCGGATACAGACTTCGCCTCCTCGCCTCTTTGCATCTTGGCATCTAAATTCCGCTTAGCCGCTTGGCTTCCTAGCTGCTTAGCTGCTTCTCCAACTCCACGTACTATATCACGTGTTTCGCTGCGATTGCCCCCCCCCCGAAGGCTCTTCTCAATTTTTTAAACATAAACTTTCCTCTCTTTACATGTATGCACAATCTTATTTTAACATATTTTTTAAAACTTTTCAACCCTCAACCAGTTTTCTGCTTAAATTTCTGCAACAACATATCAGCAAAAATTTTACCTGTTTCATAAAACAACAAAGACGAGAAAACTATATCCTCGTCTTTGTTTATCATATTAATTATTTTGTCAAAATTAATGAACAAGTGACAAACGCATTGTTTTTTCAATAATTTCGTTCAAGCTTTCAGATTTCAAAGAAGCACCGCCGATTAGAGCGCCATCGATATCTGATTTTGACATTTGTTCTTCGATTGTAGAAGGTTTTACAGAACCACCGTAAAGAATTCTGATAGCATCAGCAGCTTCTGCACCTGCAACTTCTTTAACAACGCTTCTAATCATAGCAATTACTCTGTTAGCTTCATCAGAATCACAAGTTTTACCTGTTCCGATTGCCCAAATTGGTTCGTAAGCGATTACTGATTTAGCAACATCTTCTGATGAAATGCCTTCCAAAGCTGCTTTAATTTGACCTGCAATCCATTTATCTGTTACGCCAGATTCTCTTTGTTCAAGAGTTTCACCACAGCAGATGATAGGAATTAAGCCACCAGCCAAGATAGCTTTTGCTTTTTTGTTAATCATTTCATCTGTTTCTGAGAAGTATTGTCTTCTTTCAGAGTGACCGATAATTACATAGTCACAACCAGCGTCTTTCAACATTTCAACAGAAATTTCACCTGTGAATGCACCTGAGTTTTCCCAGTGGCAGTTTTGACCAGCGATAGAAATTTTCTTTCCACCGCAACCACAATCACATTGTACAGAGTGAACTGCACAAATTGATGTGAATACAGGAGCGATTACAACTGTTGGTAATTCTTGTGCTGAATAATCTTTTACAAAATTTGCAATTCCTTCAAAAACTGATTTAGCTTCTGATTGGCACAAATTCATTTTCCAGTTTCCTGCGATAATAGGTTTTCTAGACATAATAAAAATTCTCCTTATTTTTTGTAAAATTTACACTAATATTATATGAGATAAATATTTTATTGCAATAAAATAACTGGGTTAATTGTTTTTAATTTTTTTTAAGACTCCGGATCGGAGTCCGAAGTGACAGTTACGTTACAGATGTTTTTCGCAAGTAGTGGCTACTCTCGTCATTCTGAAAGCTTAGAATATTAGTATGAGCGTTTAGCGAATACTTAATATTCTTGCTATTCAGAATCTATTATTCTTAATTTGTTTATTATGTCCTGCGCGGACGGCGGGAACTTTTTATGGAAAAAGTTCCACAAAACCAGCCACACGCTCCATTCCCTAATAACTTGTAAGCTCAACTTGAAACAGCCAAACTCGCTCTATACATGTATAACAGATTACAAAGTCGTCATTACGAGCGAATAGCGAAGTAATCCAGCTTTTCGATCAACTTTTCCGCTCAAACAATGGCTGTTTTTATTGTCTGTTTCGCTAACGAGTTATTGCTCATTTTGCTATCGTGGCAATTTGACTTCGTAATCTGTTATGCATGTCCCAACTTCGTAAATATATTAAAGTAGAAAAAGTAGGGCGGGGTACCTACCCCGCCGTCATGAATAACTAAAATTTATTTTACATACTTCAAAATAAGTTCTTTTGTCTTTTCTCGAACCTCTTTGTCGACCTCAAAAATCTCATCAATTGTAGGATTTTTGATAACTTTATGTTCGTCACACATTTTTTTGGTGATTTCATAAATATTATAAAGCTTAATTTTTCCGTCCAAAAATGCAAAAACAGCTTCTTCGTTTGCAGCATTCAGGCAGACTGTTGCAGTGCCACCGGTTTTACCCATTTCATAAGCAAGTTTAACGGTTGGAAATTTCTCGTAATCCGGTTTTTCAAAATCCAGATGAGCAATTTCTGCAAAACTAAAACTTTTTGACTTAATGCCTTCAAAGCGCTCAGGATAAGTGATTGCGTACTGAATTGGAATATGCATGCTAGGAAGTCCGAGTTGTGCGATAACGCTTCCGTCAACGTATTCAATTGCAGAATGCACAATGCTTTGCGGGTGAACCACAACATCAATATCGTCGTAATCAAATCCAAACAAGTGGTGTGCTTCAATAATTTCGAGCCCTTTATTCATCAAAGTCGCACTATCAACGGTAATTTTTTTGCCCATGTTCCATCTCGGGTGTGCAAGTGCTTGCTCAACCGTTGCATTTTTCATATCTTCAACGGTTTTATGAAGAAATGGCCCACCTGATGCTGTGATAATCAATTTATCCACCTGATTAATATCTTTTATGCATTGGTGAATTGCACAGTGTTCGCTGTCAACAGGAACAATTTTTACGCCATATTTCTTTGCCTCAGCCATGACAATATCACCTGCCATAACAAGTGTTTCCTTATTTGCAAGTGCGATATCAATTCCGTTCCTAATAGCTGTCAAAGTCGGTCTTAGCCCGATTTTGCCTGAGCATGCAACAAGGATAATGTCGTTTTCTTTGTCAGAACAGATTTTTTCAAGCCCTTCTGAACCGTGAAGAGCTTCAAAATCGCCGTTTTTGTCATTACAGTCGCAAGGAGCGTTATGACAAATATATTTTGGCTTAAATTTTTCCGCCTGCTTTGTTAACAATTCCACATTGTGTCCGCCAGCGAGGGCAATAATTTCAAATTTATCTTGAAGTTTTTCGATAACTTCCAACGCTTGGGTCCCGATTGAGCCGGTTGACCCGATTATACTAATTTTTCTCTTCTTATTTGTCATTATTTTTCCTTTAAAAATAAAATAAGTGAATAAGCCCGTTAAAAAATCCATACATCAAACTCTAATTCGAACAAAATGGACGAAAAACTTATTCACTTATCATTTAATTTTACTTATGCACTTCTGAAAACGGTTTGCTCTCGTTTACGTAAGCTGTAACTTGTTTCAAAGCCGGTTTGTAAGCGTTTACTGTTGAGTTTCCACCCAAACAACCACCTGTACAAGCCATAACTTCAATTAAATTACCCAAGTCGCAAGCACCGTTTTTAGCGTATTTTTTCAAATCTCTAACTGATTGTTTTGTCAAACCGTCAATTACAACAGGTTTAACCTCAACACCTTCCGGAATTAGAGCTTGAACAGCTTTTGCAACACCGCCTGTTACACAGTAGTTGCGAGCTTCCGCTGATGATTGAGTTGCAAATTCGCTGTCTTTGCAGTCAGAAACAGTGATTTCTCTTGCTGTAAACCAAGCACCGATTTCTTCATAGTTAAGAACGTAATCTACATTTGAATTGTTAAGTGCTTCACGTTTTTTAGCAACGCAAGGGCTGAAAAATACTGTAATTGCGTCAGGATTTTCTTTCTTAACGATTTCCGCTGTGTAGTACATCGGAGTTCTTGTGTCAGAGCGGAACGGCTTCATTTCCGGCAAATGTTTGTCAACAAGCTCATTGTAGCCTGCACAACAAGAAGTTGTCATGAATTTTTCGCCTTTTTCCATTCTTTCGATAAATTCTTCTGACTCGTTTTTGCTTGTAATATCAGCACCTTGTGCAACTTCGTAAACATCAGTGAAACCTAATTCCATAATTGCTTCTTTCAACTGAGTTGCTGTACAAGGCAATTGTCCAACCATTGCAGGTGCTATCATTGCGATAACTTTTTTGCCTGCTTTGATGTTTTTCAAAACATCAATAACTTGGCTTTTTTCGTGAACAGCGCCGAACGGACAAGCTGATGCACATTTTCCACAAGAAATACATTTGTCAAAATCAATCCTTGCATGGCCGTCTTCATCTTTCGCAATTGCTCCGACAGGGCAAGCATTTTCACAAGGAACAATAATTCTTTGGATTGCTTGGTAAGGGCAAACTTGTGCACACATTCCGCAATTTTTACATTTTTCAGGATCAATGTGCGATTTGCCATCGTGAACTGAGATTGCACCAAATCTACAAGTGCTTTCGCAAGGTCTTGCAACACAACCTTGACATAAATCAGTTACGTAAATTCTTGATGGAACACAACCTTTGCAAGCAGTTGTCAAAACTGTCAATGGGTGTTCTTCCGGAGTTTCGCGGTTTTCAGCATTTTTTGCAACTTCTGATAACAAAATGCTGTCATCTGTTTCTTCAATAGAAGAGCCAAGTCCAGCGATAACTCTATCTCTAAGTACTGCTCTTTCTTTATAAATACAGCATCTGTAAGGAACTTCACTTCCTTTTGGACGCATATCATAAGGAATTAATCTTGTATTTTCTTCAAAATTGTCACTCAAATAAGATTTGATAAGTCTTACTAAAATTTCTTTCTTCAAGTGAGCTGTTTGTTTTGGAGTATTCATTGCCATATTTTCTTTTATACCTCATAGCTATTACACATACTAAAATTATGGCATAAACATGAAATTTTTCAAAATAGAAATCAGACTTTTTACTAAGTTATTTAATCTTTAATTTTTCTTGCAAATGACAAGCCGGCAGGCAGTGGCAAAATTACGTTTTCGTAATTAGGGTTTGCGTTAATTGCATCAATAAACGGTTTACACTTAGCTTCATGCGACAAAACGTTATCACAAGCGATTATTCCGCCTACTTTAAGATGTTTATCAATAACTTCGTAATATTTTATGTATTCTGATTTGTTTGCATCAACAAAAGCCAAATCGATTACAAAGTCTTCCGGCAAATCTTCCAAAACCTCTAATGCAGAGCCTTTTAAGGTCGTTATAACACCGTCTACTTTGCAAGTTTTAAAATTTTCTTTTGCAATATCAAGTCTTTTATCCCAAAACTCAATAGTTGTAAGGTGTCCACCGATTGATTTTACGGCATTGCCAAGCCAAATTCCAGAATACCCGTTTGATGTGCCGACTTCAACAACGTTTTTAGCTTTTTCGGCTCTAATTAGGGTGTATAAAAATTCTGCCGTAACTCGTGAAATATTCCAAAATTGTTTTTGGGTTTCTTCAAGTCCTGCAAGGATATTTTCAGTTGTTTCATCAAAATATTTTGTCATTTTTAATCCTTAAAACTATTTATTAATTTTGTTAATCTTGTTTGTCACAACAATTGAATTCGCCGGAATATCAATTGGAATTGTCTTTATAACCTTGTTTGTTCCGAGGTCAAAAACAGTGTATAGAGAAGCTTTCGTATCTGTTATAAGAGCAATATTTGTACCTTCAATCCAACTGATTTTTGTTGAAAAACCGTTCGTATTCAAATAAATTGTGTCAGTTACAGAGTCTGTTTTTGTGTCAATAACTTCAACAGAATTGTCACCGGCACCGAGTACGTAAATTCTGTTATGGAATTCCAACATGTCGATAGGTTTTTCGCAAATCTCCATTTCTACAATCAAACCGACCGTATCATAGTCTATAATTGCAATACGATTTTTGGTACGACTTGTGATGTAGATTTTACCGTTTGTGTAAAGAATTTTTGAAACATTTGGGAATTTTCCGATTTCTTTCAGCAAATAATTGTTATCAAGCTCAATTGCCCATATATCACGAGTTTTTTTGTCATAGTAGAAAAGTTTTGTGCCATCTTCTGACAAAGTCAATTTTTCGCACATTCCAGTAATTTTAATTTGCTTAAAAAGTGTCATCGTTTCAAGGTTTACCATATAAATGCTGGAATCTGTCGAACTTGAAACATAAGCGATTTTTTTTGCGCTATCAATCACGATTTCGTCAGGCTGAGTTTTAGTGTAAATCTGTTTGATAATCTGATCATCTGCAAGTGAAATCACGTCAACTGACGGCTTTTCATACGCTGTTACAAGCAAAAATCTGTCATTGAAAGCTTTCATCGTAATCGGAACATTCACCTGTGCAAGCGAATATTCAGGAGTTTTTGCGCCCAAATTCAAGACCTGAATGTTTTTTGAGTAAGGTGACGAAACGTAAAAACTTTTACCCCTCAATTGAGGAATTTGAGAAAGAGTTTTTAATGTAGTGCCTGAAAGTGCTGTGACAACAGGTTTTGTGCTCTCTACCCTAATTCCGGGATCATTAATCGTTTGGATTTCAAGGTTTCCGACAATTGATTTCATATTTTCTGGAATTACAAGTCCTTTTGGGACAAGCAAATCTTGTGGTAAAAGCCCGTTTCGCAATTCCATTGGCGGATTTGCCAGTTTGTAAATCGTTTTGTTACCATGAGAATCTGTCATAACTTTCAATAGCGCAAAATCGTTGTTAAATATTACGATATAAGGCTTTGCTGCCATTGTTTTTCCTGCCGGATAAGTTTGTTTTACAGTCAATTTTTCAGGATTAATTATTTTGGCAGGGAACAAAGGTAAATACATTGTCCCGTCAGGCAAAACAATCATTCCGTCAAACCTAAAATCGGCTTTTGGAAAACTTTGAGTAATCGTTTGTTGAATATTTTCGGGAACTTTTGCAGCCAAAGTCGGCATTGCACACGTTAGTGTTAATACTGATAATATTACAAGCTTAGTTGCAAAGCTACCTAACTTTCTAGCTGCTTTTTTATTCATTATTGAAATACTCCCTTTACCTTATCCATTACCGAAGTTTTCTGCTTTTTATTTGTTTGAAGTTCATACAATTTTTTGTACAAAGTTTTTTCTTCATCGGAAATTTTTACAGGTGTTTTTACTGCAACGACAACGATATGATCGCCTCGTTGAGAAGGTCTTTGGATATATGGAACCCCTGCTCCTTTAATTTTTATTGAATTTCCGCTCTGAACTCCGGCATGAACCGTAATTTTTTGTTCACCATCAAGAGTTTTTACGACAATTTCATCGCCTAAAACCGCTTGTGCCGGTGAGATATCCAATCTTGAATAAACGTCATTACCTTCACGTTTAAAATCGTTTGAAGGTTTTACGTGAAGAACTACGTACAAATCTCCGTTTGGCCCACCATTTGTGCCTGCATCACCCTCTCTTGCGACACGAATTTTTGACATATTGTCAACGCCTGCCGGAATTTTGATGTTAATTTTCTTTTCTTTTTGAACTTTACCGTGACCTTTGCAAGCTTTGCACGGTTGAGAAATTTTTTGACCTCTGCCTTGGCAATCAGGACAAGTTGTAATTTGGGCAAAAGACCCAAGCGGGGTTCTTGTAATATGCTTTACCTGACCTGTTCCATGACATGTCGGACAAGTTATTGGTTGAGAACCTTTTTCAGCACCTGTTCCTCCGCATTCAGGACAATTTTCAAGGTGATCGAATTTGATTTCTTTTTCACAACCAAAAACGGCTTGTTTAAAATCGATTTCGATATCAAGTCTTAAATCGTCGCCTTCAACAGGAGCATTCGGATCAGGTGCTCCGCCACCAAAGCCGAAACCTCCCATTCCGCCAAAGAACGAACTGAATATATCGTTCAAGTCGCCAAATCCTCCTGAGAACGGTCCACCTGTATCAAATCCGGCGTTTTTAAGTCCGTCTTCACCGTATCTGTCGTAAGTTGCACGTTTGTTGTCGTCCATTAATGTTTCGTACGCCTTGCCGAGTTCTTTAAATTTTTCCTCAGCGTCAGGAGCTTTATTTACATCGGGGTGTAATGTTCTGGCTTTTTTTCTGAAAGCCGATTTTATTTCTTCCTTAGTGGCTTCTCTTGAAACCTCGAGTATTTCATAGTAATCAGTCATTTTATATATATTTTTCCCTATTTCCAGTTAGTCAATTTTAATTCTATTTTAGCATGTAAATCCGAGAGGGCAAAGTTTTCAAAAAACTACCGCTGAAAGTTAGTTTTCAGCGGTTGCAACATTAACAAGAGCAGGTCTTAAAACCTTATCTCCCATCTTATATCCTTTTTGTAATTCATTAATAATTGTGTGTTCAGGGTGCTCAGAAGTTGGAGTTTGCATTACTGCATCATGGAAGTTTGGATCAAACTCTTTGCCTTCTGTTTCAATAGTTTCAAGCCCCATTTTTGTCAAAGCGTCCAGAACTTGTTTGTGTACCAAGTCAAAACTTTCTTTAACCTTTGCACAATCTTCAACTTTTTCCAAAGCTTTTTTGCCACGTTCAAAGTTATCTAAAACTTCGATTAATTTTTTCAAAGCGTTTTCTGTTCCAAATTTCAACAAGTTTTCTCTTTCTTGTTCTTGTCTTTTGCGGAAGTTTTCAAAATCTGCTGCAAGTCTTAAATACTGCTGATTAAGTGTCTCATATTTTTCTTGCAAAGCTGTAAGTTCAGCATTATTTTCAGAAGATTTTTCTTCTGTCGCTTCTTCTTTTTTTTCATTTTTTTCGTCCGCATTAAGCTCAATATTTTCATCTAAATCAGAGTTTTTAAACGGATTGTTGCTATGATGTTTGTGTGACATTTCTCTACCTCGTAATTCTCGTAATCTATATAAGTATATTATATAGTATCAATGAATTATCTCAACAAAAATTTATTATTTTTTAATAATCTCTTAAACAGAGCGAGTTCTGTTTTTCCCTTTTGGGAGTTTATTTGTATAATAAGGAATTTTTACCGGAGCAGACTCAATATTTATCGGCTTCTGTGGAAAATTGAATTCTTCCTGTGGCATCGTATAGTTATAACAAGGCACGATAACCATAGAATCCCCTACCTGACGAATTCTATAACTTGTTGTTTCGGCAGATGCAGGAATTACCGTGCACAATAAACATATAAAAATTGTTAAAACTATTTTTTTACTCATATTTACCTACCACTTAAAAATTTTTACGTCCTATTTACGCTTGAAGTTGCTTTGGGCAATGGGGTTGCCTTAAATGTGTATAAACCCTGTCCCTCTTTTGGAGTTCCGTTGCCTAAATACGGAACAGGCATCGGATAATGACGCAAAATCACAGTAGAACGACCTTGTGGCCTTCCTTTTTTTCTTATTGTTCTTGCATTTACAGGTAACACAAATGAGAACATACACATTATTAAAAATAAAACTGATAATTTTTTCATTTACACATACCGCCTATTTTGTTATAGTTGAATTATGATTATCTTTGGCGAAAAACTTTTTACTAATCCTTTGAAAACTATTGTGGCATTTGACTTTGACGAGCTCAAAAAAGCTTTTAAAGAGATTGAAGAGCTAAAAAACAAATTCTACATCGTCGGATATTTGCGCTACAATGCTTTTTCAAAAGAAAGTTCCATTTTCCCGCTTTTGTATTTTGAAGTCTTTGACTCCTATAATATATATAAAACCCAAAACACAAAAAAATTGCTACTTAACCCGACTCCTTGTGTAAATTTTTGTGAATACTCAAATGCAATTGAAAAAATTAAAGAAGAAATCGCCGACGGAAATACTTACGAAGTCAATTATACGTATGATTTTGACGTTACGTATGAAGGCGACGAATTAGAGCTTTTTGACTTTTTATTAAGCAAGCAAAAAACGCCTTATAATTTTTATTTAAAAAACGAATATGACACTGTTTTGTCGTTTTCACCCGAGCTATTTTTCACCCTTAAAGACAATCATATTGTGACAAAACCGATGAAAGGAACAGTTAAACGAGGCAAAAACCAAAGTGAAGATGAAAAACTGATTGAGTTTTTGAAAAACGATAAAAAAAATCGTGCGGAAAACGTTATGATAGTCGATTTGTTGCGTAACGACATGGGGCGAATTGCAAAGGTTGGCTCTGTCAATGTTTCAAAACTTTTTGAAGTCGAAACACACAAAACCCTTCATCAAATGACTTCGCAAATTGAGGCAGATTTAAAAGACGACGTAACACTTTTTGATATTTTCAAGGCGATTTTTCCTTGCGGTTCAATTACAGGAGCTCCTAAAATCAGCACAATGAAAGTGATTTCAGATGTTGAAAAAGGTTCTCGCGGGATTTATTGCGGTGCGATTGGAATGATTTCGCCTGAGGAAACTATATTTAGTGTGCCAATTAGGATTTTGCAAAAAAATAATCAGCAAAAAAGTTTTAAGTATCGTGTCGGTGGCGCAATTGTCTGGGATTCCAACATTCAAGACGAATGGGAAGAAACTTTAACAAAAACTAAATTTTTGAATGATGAGTTTCAAATTGTCGAAACAGCGCAGGTAGAAAATGGTAAAATTCTTTTTGAAAATGAACATTTTGAAAGAATGCAGAAGACTGCAACCCACTTCGGATTTAAATTTACTCGTCCAAAATTTGAAAATCTGCAAGATGGAATGCTTCGAATTCTGCTGGATAAAGGCGCTAAAATTCAGACTGAATTAAAAGAAATCAAACCTTCAAAGGCTTTCAAAATCCAGATTTCGCCGATTGTCCAGAATTCAAAAAATGAATTTTTATACTACAAAACGACTTATCGCCCTTGGTATTTTGATAGTTTTCAAAAAATCAAAAATGGTGAAGTTTTTGATGAAATTTATTTTAATGAAAGAGGTGAATTAACAGAAGGTGCACGAAGTAATATAGTTTTGCAAATCGGGGGAAAACTATTCACTCCACCAGTTTCTAGCGGTTTACTAAATGGAATTTATAGGCAAAAACTTCTTGATAATGGCGAATGTGAAGAAAAAATCTTGTATAAATCTGATATTGAGCGAGCAGAAAAAATTTTTTGCGTAAACTCTGTCAGAGGAATGGTTGAGGTGAAATTATGATTTTGATTGATAATTATGATTCTTTCACCTATAACATTGTTCAATACCTTGAAGAACTCGGTGTTGAGCCCAAAATTTTTGAAAACGACAAAGTAACAATTGATGAATTAAAGTCACTGGATTTTGACAGCATAATAATTTCTCCGGGAGCAGGAAATCCTGATACCGCCGGAATTTCAATGGCTGTGCTTGAAGAGTTTTATAAAACTAAAAAGATTTTAGGAATTTGTCTTGGACATCAATGCATCGCAAAGTTTTTCGGTGCAAATATTGCGAAATCGAAAAATCCGACTCACGGAAAAATGTCAAAGATTTTTGTTTGCGAAAATTCAAAATTGTTTAAAAATTTACCCAAAAACTTTGATGTCACTCGATATCACTCGTTAGAAGTCGATAAATCTTCTATGCCACCGGATTTAAAAATTACAGCAGAAACGCAAGACGGCACAATTATGGCGCTTGAACATAATGCGTTACCGATATATGGCGTTCAGTTTCACCCTGAGGCGATTTTGACTCAATACGGGCATGAGCTGTTGAAGAATTTTATTGAGATTAAACCTCTTGACAATGTGTAGTAAAAACACTACAATATTTATATGAATGAAATAAAATTCTATAAACTTAAAAATGGAAAAGAGCCTGTAAAAGATTGGCTTTTAGAACTTGATACCTCAATTCGAGTTAAAGTTGTGAAGAGGCTTGAACGCATTTATGATAATAATTTTGGAGATTATAAATTGATTGCACCAGAATTATACGAATTGAGATTTAAGATAGGAAAAGGATATAGAATTTATTATACTATAAAAGGCGATACGATAGTTTTATTGCTTAATGCAGGTGATAAATCAAGACAGCAAAAAGACATTGAAATTGCTAAATTGTATTTGTCAGAGCTAAAAGGAGAAAATTATGTCAGATTTTAATGATTTTGTTTTGGAACAATTGAAAGATGAAAATTTTCAAAAAGAGTATATGAACGAAAGCCTGGCTGAGTATGTTGAAACAGGTGATTTTAATGCATTTTTTAGATCATTAGAAAATGTTATAAAATCTCGTGATAGCATTTCTGGCTTTTGTGAAAAAGCTGGAATTGATAGAGCTTTGCTATATGATATTTTTAATGGGAAAAGGGTTCCTCGAATTGACACCCTTGCCAAAATATTAAAAACACTTGGCTATAATTTGCAAGTTGCTTAATCCTGTTCTTATTGCAGTGGTGGTAGTAGGTCGGCATTGCTATGCCGACAACGTAACTTATAATCTTATAACCGCGCTATGACGGTTTGTGGTGGCGTGTTCGTTTCGGTAAGAAAAGAACAAATCGTTGTTGCAAACTGTGCAATATGGGCAAACATCGATATTTTCAGCTTTCACGCCGGCTTCAATCAGTTGTTGTTTATTGATGTTTTTTAAATTGACAAAAATATTGCCTTGTCGAATTTCTGATAACCCTTCAAAATTTTTAACAGTTGCTTTTAATTGCATTAAGACTTCTTCACCTACGTTATAGCAACAAAAAGAGATTGCAGGGCCAATTGCGCATTTTAAATCAGTTGGCTCTGAACCAAATTCTTTTACCATTTTTTCAACAGTTTTTGATGCTATGTTTCCGGCAGTTCCACGCCAACCGGCATGAGATACAGCGCCGATATGATTTTTGGAGTCAAAAATTATTACAGGAGTACAGTCAGCAAAGTTCAAAAAAATAGCCTGTTCTTTGTTTGTCAAAATTAAGCCATCAGTGTCTGGGTAAGAAATTTTCCCGACTTGTGCAACTTCAATGTGTGATGTGTGAGTTTGCGACGGGTGAATAAGATTTTGTTCATCAATATCTAAAAATTTACAGATATCTCGTTTATTTTCTGCAACTATATCTTCAAACTCTGGTTCTTTGGTTTTTATGACGGTTTCTCGTGTTGTAAAAAAATGGTTTAAACCATCTAATACAGTGCTTTTTAAAATTCTTTTTCCGTTAATTTTTTCAAAATAAAACATATTATTATGATAGCACAATTTCTAAAAAATGGTAATACAAAATTTCAAGGGGTTGAAATTTATGAAAAATAGGTTATAATAGAGATAAGGGAGTTGGCTAAGCTCCGAGAGAACTTAACCAACCGTATCACCCCTTAATTGATTACAGCTAAAATCAATTTAATCAAAAGCTCTATTACCAGTAGAGCCTTTTTAAAAATATCGTGGCGGTAGCTCGAACTACCGTAACCTGTTTAGAAGTCTAAGTGGCACTTATCTGTTATGGTGGGTGCCACTTTTTAATTAAGCATTATTACGAACTCTATCCATAATATTTTGGAATTCTTCTGCGTCAATTGTTTCTTTGTCGAGAAGTTCTTTGGCAATTGCTTCAAGCATATCTCTGTGTGAGCTTAGAAGATTTTTGGCTTCTTCGTATTTCTCGTCAACAATGCGTTTCATTTCTTCATCAATTTCAAACGCAACTTGTTCTGAGTAATCTCTTTGATGCCCAAAATCTCTGCCCATAAAGACGTTTTCTTGGTTTTTGCCATAAGCCATATTGCCTAATTTGTCAGACATACCCCACGCTGTAACCATTTTTCTTGCGATATTTGTTACATTGATAAGGTCTTGTGATGCACCTGTGCTGACTCTGTCTTTGCCGTAAACGATTTCTTCTGCTGCACGTCCGCCTAGTGATACGGTAATTTGAGCAAGAAGTTTAGCTTTGTTTGTGTGAACTTGTTCATCTTTCGGTTTTGTCCAAGTAACACCTAGTGCATAGCCTCGTGGAATAATTGAAACTTTGTGCAATTCGTCAGCGTCTTTCAAAAGTTTTGCAAGCAATGCGTGCCCAACTTCGTGGTATGAAGTCAATTCTTTATCTTCATCAGTCATAACTTTACTTTTCTTTTCAATGCCGGCAATTACTCTGTCGATTGAATTGTCAATATCGCCCATTGAAATTTTGTCTTTATTATTTCTTGCTGCAAGTAAAGCTGCTTCATTTAGCAAGTTTTGCAAATCTGCACCGGTAAACCCCGGGGTACGTTTTGCAAGAGTTTTTAGATCAACTTCTGCTTCAAGTTGTTTATTTTTTGCGTGAACTTTCAAAATCTGTTCTCTACCACGAACATCAGGAGCGTTGATGTAAATCTGCCTGTCGAAACGCCCCGGTCTTAAAAGTGCGTTATCCAAAATGTCAGGTCTGTTTGTTGCAGCGATAACGATGATGTTTGTGTTTTCGTCAAAGCCGTCCATTTCAACAAGCAATTGGTTAAGAGTTTGTTCTCTTTCGTCGTGTCCACCGCCCATTCCGGCTCCTCTTTGACGTCCTACGGCATCAATTTCATCAATGAAAATAATACAAGGTTGGTGTTTTTTAGCTTGTTCGAACAAATCTCTAACACGACTTGCACCAACGCCGACAAACATTTCAACGAAGTCAGAACCGCTTATAGAGAAGAATGGAACTCCTGCTTCCCCTGCAACGGCTTTTGCCATCAAGGTTTTACCTGTTCCCGGAGGGCCTACAAGAAGTACGCCTTTGGGAATTCTTGCACCAAGTTTTATGTACTTGTCACCATTTTTCAAGAAGTCGACGATTTCTTCAAGCTCTTTTTTCTCTTCGTCAATGCCAGCAACATCTTTGAAAGTTGTTTTAACTTTGCTGTCTAAAAGCATTTTTGCTTTACTTTTACCAAAAGACATTGCCTGAGAACCGCCTGCCTGAATACTTTTCGCCATAACAGCAAGGAATACCAAGAATAAAACAGGCAAAAGCAAATAGCTCAATATATTCCCAATAGTTTTAGATGACTCGGAAGCTCGTGTAATTTGAACATCAGCATCAGAAGCATCTAGTTTTTTCATCAATTCAGGATCAAATGTCGGAGTCAAAACTTTGTATTTTAATGTCGGAGCCTTAGCAGTTTCCGGCACGCCAAACGGATTGTTCATTGTTGGCGCAATAGGTTTTTGTTCTTTTGCTTCGGGTTGAACCTTTGGAATTGCAATAAGAAATTCGTCAGCTTTTTCAATTTTTTTGAATTCACCTTTATTCAGTCTTTCTAAAAAATTTGAATATGAAATTTCAGAAACCTTTGTAGTCGGTCCTGAAACAAATACTGATGAAACAAATAGTATAACAACTATTGCCAGTACAATGTACATTCCTGCTGTTTGACTTTTATTCATTAAACACCGCCCTCTTTTATCTATCTAACTTTCTGCATTATAACTCAAATAAATAAAAAAGGCTAGTATCTTGTTGTCACAGCAATTCTACTAAACACGCCAATCATTTTTAGCAATCAGGAGAATAAGTTTATTGGAATAAGACTTTTAAGCATTACACATAAGGGGCGTATTGAGCTTTACAGACTTCGGCAGGCGGATATATATCATCTTTTCCGCAAGCACGAGCCCAAAGGTTTCTTTGCCACATAATATCTGCTCTTTGACTTGGTGGAGTAGCAGCTAACATAGCAGCATCAAATTTTGCCAGATTATTAGCCAACTCATTTGTTTTTTTATTGTCGTATTTTCCGACCTTAAGAGCCTCTGAATTGGCATTTTTAATATTTTCGTAATTTTCATTGCCAAGAGCATTATTGTAATTTGTTAAAAAGACACCCAGATTTGTTCCAATACTCATAGAAATATTCCTTTCTTATTTTATTCCTTGTTCTTTTTTTAATTTATCGCCCTGTTCCTGTGCATGCTTTAACATATCATTAAGAATAACTTTTTGAGCATCAGTTGTATCTGACGCATTTAGTTTTTCTTTTAAGATATTTATTTCAGTTTCATTTTGAGCGATTAGAATCTCAGATGACACATTTTTTATAAAATTATAAGAACTTGCGTCCTGCCCATACAAAGCTTTTCCAAGACCAACAATATCACGCTTATCAGGCATTGCAGCAATATTACTAACATTTGCGGGCACACCAGTTGACGCCAAGTTTGGGGTTGCAACGATACTCTGCTGTGGTTGAATATTCGCATTTGGAACTTGCATATTTCCAACAGGATAGTTATTTACTGAATTTAACATAATTATGGTACCTCATTTTCGCATTTCACATAAACTTAGCAGAATAAATATTCCGGCAAGTTTAATTTATTCGCCCTTATTTACAATTTGAACAGTTTCTGATTTTGCACTTTTTACAGCATCAACAATACTTGCAATACCAGTTGCCAAGGTAGCGACACAACCCACAGATGCAAGTATAAAGTTTCTTCTCAAAAGTGCAACATTCGCAAGAGCATACGATGCTATACCACCACCTAAAAATGCCAAGCCTTTACCGAAATCTCCGTTAATAAGTTGCCCCAAACCAGGTATAAAGAAAGAAGCAATACCAACTCCCCATTTTTTACCGTTTGACGCTTCTGTTGTCACATGTTTTTCAATGTAACTTCCCTTGTCAATTTCTTTGACATCAGGGGCACCTTTAAAGTTTGGACGATAAGCCACAGAATTGTTCACTCCTACATTTTGCACACACATTGACATAAATTGTTTCCTTTCGTTCTGTTACTTCACACATATATATCAAAACAGTATGGGGGCAAAATTTGACATAGTGCGCCGCATAGCATAGCATAGCATAGCATAGAGGCATTATGACAGGGTTTGAGGCTATTTTAAATTTATATTTACATTTTGTTACAATTGTGTTTTAGCAATCTCTATTAATAAATCGAAATTTCATAATTTCCATTATTTATTTTAAAATTCATACGAATCGTTTGTCCGGAATACGTTGAAGGTGGCGGATTAAAGGTCGGTACGCTCATCAGCATATAATAAACTGCATCGTTTAACGATTTATTTGACGACTCTTTTGAGAATTTTCGGTTAATCAATTTCCCGCTATCATTAACAGCAAATTGAACAGAACATTCGCCGGAGCCTGTAATACTTCCAACCGCAAAATGTCTGAACATAGCAGCTCTTAAATTCCCTTTGTAACGCAACATTTCAGGGCTGTTCGGATTATATACAGGCTTTTGGGACTCATTATACAATGGAGTTTCATTTATTTTTTTAGGTGTAAAACTTTGCTCTGTCTTTTTTTTCACCTGAGTTTTTGCCTGACTCGGTTGATTGACTTTTGTTTGACCTTTTGGCGTCTTTGTTTGAACCTGTTTAATTTGTTGCGAAGCAGGTTGTTGAATATGTTGTGATTTTACAGAGTCATTAATTTTTTTTTTGAACAGAGTCTAATGCAACTCTGTTGTCATTTATAGGTGCAGAAGTAAGCGGAATTTCTTCTCGAATTTTATCTAGTGGAGATTGAACCGGTTGTGCCTGTTGAGTTTTTGGCTGATATAGCGGAGTATCATTCCAAATTTTATCAATACTTGGAATTGACTTTGTTTCAACAGACTGAACCTTTGCAGGAGCTTGTGAATTAGCAGGCTTTTTAGAAGCTTTTCCGACAGGAATTGCCCACACAATTGCTGACAAAATTATACAAAGTGCAAAAAACACCCTTGAAACAAGTTCTGATTTTTCTTCAAGAGTCAAAGATTTTTTAGCAGAATTTGTACGAGTTACCGGCACTTCTTGCTCATCTGGCACATAATCAAAAGTATTATTGCCACAGTTACAGTATTCTACTTTTTCTTTATATTTTGTTTTACAATCTCTGCAAATATACATCTTAAAATAATCCTAGCACAAACAAACTCAACTTATAAATCACAAATACAATAATTGGAATAATTAACATAATAACAGTAATTGCCGTTTGTCTGACAAAATCAGAAGCAGCTTGTCGCAACTTAATTACAAACGGGATTTCCAAAATTATTAAAATAATCAAACAAAAAATTTTAAGCATTACTTACTCCTTTTGTAAATAATTTGTTCAAGCACAACTGTTTTATGCATGTGCGGTTTAACAGATGCTATCAAGGCGGTAGAAATCCCGACCAATATTACTGCAATTATTGAAATTATCGCTATTTTTGTTGTATTCATCAGTTTTTCACCCTTTCAAAATCAGAAAAATCATTCGGTGTAGAATATCTTTCTTGCGTGCCTATCAAGAACAATCCCGTCACAACGGTAGACGTTCTTTGCGTACCTCGCGGAAAATTCAATATCGGTCTTTTCTGCAAATTTGCAATCGCAGGTTTAACACTACTTCTCGCAACGTTCATATAATTCGGATTTGAACATTCAACCTTAATATTTGAAACATTTCCAAACTTATCAACAACAAAATTAAACATAAACATCGTTCCCAAAGGAGCATAGTCAATGTTTGAGTCCTTCATAATCTGGTTTTGAATATTACTTCTCCATCTATTCCAAGCAATAATCTCCTCTTGCTCTGTCATGTAAGGATTTTTGAAATTTGAATTCTGTACAGGTCTTGGATTTTGAGGTTTTGTAGTTCTATTTTGTGTTGGAGAAGGTCTTGATGTCGGACTTTGCGTCCCATCAATTCCCGCCTGAATGTCTTGCAAAACACGTCGAACTGTTTCCATATCGGAAATATCACCCAATTCCTGTTGAGAAGTAGATTTCGGATTTCTATTCTTAAATTTTATAGGTTTTGTAGATTGCGAACTTTTAGGCGACTCGCTTTGAACATATTTTGTCTGAGTCGAAGAATTATCGCCAAAATTGAAATTTTGTTGAGGCATTTCAACAGTTTTAGTACTTTGTGCATCTTGCGGTTGAACAGAAATTTGTTGCGATGTCGAAGTCGTTGGGATTTCGCTTGCGTTCGGCAAATTATCACTAATTCTTGTCAAAGTAAAATTTGCGTCCTCAATAATCATCTGCTGATGCATTGGCGGGTGTATTTTTATCGTACAAATCGTAACGATTACAAATGCAATTATTACTAAAACTTTCAGTATATCCATAATTAATCTTTATCTACTTTTGAAAGTAATTCGTCACACGCATAAATATCAAACTTTGTTTGACTCAACATTAAAGTTTCTGCAATCAATAATGCTGTCGGAACAAGTGCCGCAATTAAACTCAAGAAAATACCTTGCATATCGCCACCGATTTCAGTCATAAAATACGATACGTTCATCGCAAATTCAATGAAAATAATTGTGCAACCAATAGCAAGTGAACGATTTTTTTCTGAGTTTAAACGTCTTACACCTTCTAGCCCGTAAATTGTAACGCCGTGGTGTTGATAGTCCGAAAAACCGTCCTGTTTAATAACTTGCGAACCTTGAACTTTCTTTGTACAAGCAAAAGCGTTTACAAAAGAAAAGAACGCAAAAATAATCATAAATGTCGCAAGAGTCAAGAATACAGGGCTAATTCTTAAACCTGAAATCCTTACCCAACCGGCAGCTTCCGGGAAGCACATTGCCAAAGTGTTAGACACACCATAAGCCAAGAACGGTGCTGTCAAAATTCCGACAACTGTTTCGCCGACAGATTTTAGTTGAAGGTTAAACATTTTATCTCTAATATATTGCAATTTGGTATTGCTCAAACTGTTAATATAACGTTCAATCCACTGTCTGTAAGACTTTATAACACTTTCAAAATCTTCTCTGTATTCGTATTTGTCAAGTGTCATTGTCCATTCAGTTCCGTTGCATTTGAAATATCCGCAAGATATCGCAAGAACCGCCATAATGCCGGCAAAGAAGAATGAAATAAATATCGCAAATGTCATAAAATCATTCAAATTCATATAATAAACAAGGTTTACGGCATAAATTCCAAGTACAAAAATCAATGAAAAAATCAACATAAAACTTTGGCCAAGCTTTGCAGATTTTGACATTTCTTTTTGAAGATTGCTTTGCAAATATAAATAAATTCCTTGTTTCAAAAGCAAACAAATTCCGTAAATCAAAATCGTATAAATTCCCCAGACTTTTATGTTTGTCGGAAGGTGTAAAAAGTTTGCAGATTCTTTTATTTCAAGCCCCATAAGGTAGTTTGAAACTCCAAATGCGCAAACCATTGCGCTGAAAAACATCGCAATATGCAAAAATATACTTGTTTTTGAATTTGCAGAAAGTTTTTGTTTTAAATCATTTATGTGAAACGCAACCTGTTTAATAATTGCTACACGTGCATTTTCGATATCTTCTTTTTGTTTTTCCAATTTTACTTTTGTAACAGCATTAACATCTTTTCCGTACAAACCTTTAATATCTTCTTCGGTAAAGTCCTCTTTACCAATGGAAGTAACGGTTTTTACCTGTGGAGTCGGAATAGATTCTGCAACAACTTTGATTGACAAAAATTCATCAGATTCGCCAAACATCAATTTGCAAACATTTGAAACCTCAACACGCTTAATCGGTTGACCTTTGAAAAGAACTTTGTCGCTTTTGAAAGAATTAATCACAGAGCACTTATTTTCTGTCGGCTTGTATTCAAGCGTGAGCAAAACATCATACCCTATACTCAAAACGACATCACAGTTTGGGTTTGTACCAACTGTTATCACGTCTTTATTAAAAAATCTTTCGCCTTGCGAAGTTGAAATTATTATAGCCATTTTTATCCTCTCAAAATTTATCTTCCAATTGCGTGAAGAAATCTTCTAACAGATTTGTCAATATTTTGTTTCGGGGCAACAATCAAATGTTCCTCTCCCAAAACAGGAGTCAATTTTTCCTTAACCAAATCGAGTTTGGCAGGGTGAGCGTCCAAAAACATCATTGAAATGTCAGGTGCGTATTTTTTTACGTTTTGAACATTAGACGGCAAAGTGTTCCAATTAATTTGTTTTTCAATAGCTCCTTCATTCTCCAAATCACCAATTACAACAATTGCCGGAATATAGCCACCTTTTTTCATTGTCAAAGCGTGCGAAAATGCCTTTTTCAAACCAACGCCATAAGCTGTGCCGTAATCCCTTTTATCGTATTTTGTGAACTCGTCCATTGACTTAGTAATTGTACTACCGTTCATCGGACTACCTTCATAGATTAGATAAGCGTCCTCAGAAACCCTTAAAATCTTGATTTGATCCTCTGGATCTAAAAGATTACAAATCTGACGAAGAGTCTTTTTCTGCTCAGGGAGTTGTTTTTGATTTGACGCAGAAGAGTCTATTACAAAAATCACAGCTGCTGGGTGAAAATCGTCTACTTTTATCCTGCTAATACCCGCCCAAACAAATTTTAAAGCTATTGATAGGGTAAGTATAATTAAACCCAATGTCACTAATTTTTTATTTAATTTCATTATTCCGCCTGTTCGTAATCCTTTTTATAGAAACAATATAGCATATTTTTTTGAATAAGTAAATAGAAAATCGCCACTCATGCTAACATTCACATATTTTAATGCGACGAACAATTTATTAAATTTACTTGTACATGCCGGAGCGAATTTCTTTTATTTTAGCAATTGTTTTCGGATAATTATCAGTCAACAATTCTCCAAGCGACTTATAAAGCTTCAAAATCGACTGTTCAATATTTTTATGGTTCATACTAACCATATCACAAGCCATTTCCTCATTAGAAAGCGCAAGGCGCGTCATATCACGAAACCCACTTGCCGCCATTTCCAAAGCCAAAGGATTGTCTTTTGCCGCAAGAACAAGCGCCTGTGCAACAACCATCGGCATGTGAGAAATCATTGCAGCTGCCCTGTCATGCTCCTCGGCTGTCGCAAATACAGGTTTTGCACCAACACGATCAATAACTTCAAGCAAAGGCTTAACCGCTTCGCTGCTTAGCTGCATAGCCGCATAGCTGCTTATAATCACCCATTTTGCTCCTTTAAACAAACCCTTAAACGAGTTTTCAAATCCCTTGTGCTCAGTTCCTGCCATCGGGTGTGACGGAATAAATTTATAAGGTCTTTGTTTTTTACATACAAATTCTTTCAAACTACAAACATCTGTCACAATAGTTTCCGGCGACAAAATATTTTCCAAATCATCAAGCACCTTGCAAGTAGCATTCATCGCCGTACAAACAAAGACAATATCTCGATCTTTCAACGCCTCATAAGATTTAAAAATTCTATCTCCACTTTGCGATTTTGAAACCGCAATAACGTCATAAGCCTCACTCAATTCCCTAAAAAGCGAGCCACCTATTAATCCTAAACCAATAATACCTATTTTCATGAAATAAATTATATCATAAAAAGTTTAACAAAAATTTAAAAACTGGCAAAAAATAATTTTTTCAAATTTTATATACCCCATAATGAATATCAATAAATTTACTCCAAATATAAACTTTGGCGCACACCATGTTATGGATATGAATGTAGGAAAGCTCAATGGCGATAAATATGTTCAAAAAGATGTCGCATTCGTTGAGCTTGACCCGACAGACAAAAAAGACCGAAATGCACTTAAAAAAATTGCTCACGATTGAGGCTATTATTGTTTTGCAGAAGACATCTATAACGAAGTCAATCTTTCCTTGAAAGATAATCCTGAGAAAGGACAGGTTTTTGCACTTACAACGCAAGCTCGAAACTTTGAAAACCTTGACGCTGATGCTGTTTTAGGACTTACTGAAATTAATACGGAAGATTTAAAAGATTACCACACTGTTTATATAGAACGCCTTCAAACAAATCCGGAATATCTTAATGCTTACGAAAAACCACAATATCGTGGAATTGGAACCTCTATTCATAAATGTCTTTTCAAAGAATATCAAGGCAACAGAATTACCGTAACCTCAGTTCCACTGGCCTCAGTTCTAAAACATTACGAAGATAACGGGTATATTCAACGAGATTGTAGCTATACTTTTGACTATGACGCTTAGTAAAAAAACTTTACAATAATTAAAGTTCTTCCGCATAATTGCCGTAATATAAAACGACAATAGGAGTACTATGAGTTTAATTATTGATTCAAATCTTGAATACTTGCAAAGCGTCTTGCATATCAGCAAAGTTACTTTTGAAGAAAAATATGCAAACAAATCTATTGACGAAATTGTTGAGGCAGAAGCAGCTCAGGGCAATCAAGAAGCCATTAAACTTGCGCAAGAGCTAACAACAAACGTAAACCTTGTTATGGAACTGTTTGATCTTGCAGACACAAATAACAAGTATATGATTTTGAGAGAAATGAATGCTCAACAATTACAAGTATTTTTGCCTGAAATGGAAGAAAAAGATTTACTGCAAGGTCTATTCTTTTTTACAGAAGACAAATTAATGAAAATGCTGGAAGAATTACCGCCAGAACAACTTGTAAAAACGGTGTTTGAAATGTTTTCAAAAGACGAAATTGTACAACTTTTGCCGGAAGAACAGTTAGACAAATTTTTAACAAGCACAGATATTGACAAAAACAAAATTTTAAAACACATGCAATCAATTCCGCCGGAATATGTTGCACAAGTTTTGGAACAAATTACAGGCGAATCTCACGAAGGTATGGATAGCATAGATTTGTCAAAGAAATTCGGAGCGCTCAACCCTTTGGAATTCAAAGATGCAATAACTGCATTTCAGCCAACCCAAAAACAACAACTTGTTTTATCACTCGGCAAAGAACACGAGGAATGGTTTCAACTGTTCGACGCAAACGCTTACACCAAAGTTATAAACAGAGAAAAACAACAACCGGAAGTCGTAAAAGCAATGTCAGTTATTGAACCTGAATATATTCAAAATATGATTTCAGAACTACCAAACGACCTTTTATCAATCGTGATAACTCAAATTGACACCGAAAAATTTGCAGATATTTTGATGAACGAATTTCCTGAAATTATGGCACAAATTATCCTAAAATAGCAGACATAAAAAAATATATACCTTAAAATGCGTCTGTTTTAATCGGATTTTTAAATTTCGTAATATTGCCTTGGAATAGAAGTTTAACAGTTCCAACAGAGCCGTTTCTGTGTTTTGCGATGATAATTTCAGATTCACCCTTTGACTGAGCTTTTGCAGCAATTTCTTCTTCGCCCTCTTCTGCTTTTCTGTAATACTCATCACGATAGATAAACATTACAATATCGGCGTCTTGTTCGATTGAACCGGATTCTCTCAAATCCGAAAGCATCGGACGCTTATCTGTTCTGGATTCTACCGCACGAGATAACTGAGAAAGTGCAATTACAGGAACATCAAGTTCTTTTGCAAGAATTTTCAAACCTCTGGAAATCGCCGAAATCTGTTGCATACGATCTTCCTTGCCCGAACTTTCCATCAATTGCAAATAGTCGATTAAGATTAAGCCCAAATTCTTTTCCTGCATTTTCAAACGACGACATTTCGCACGAATATCAGTCAACGTACAACCAGACGTATCATCAATATAAATCGGAGCCTGAGCAAACGCATTCATTGCAGTGGCAAGCTTTTCCCAGTCCTTGCTCTGCATATTACCGGTCTTAACCCTTTGGGAATCGATTTCCGCCTCTGAACACAACATACGTTGCATCAACTGCCCCTTTGACATTTCAAGAGAGAATATCGCAACAGGAACTTTCGCTTTCAGCGCAACATTCTGTGCAATGTTAAGCGCAAATGCCGTTTTCCCCATCGCAGGGCGGGCTGCAAGGATAATTAAGTCAGATTTTTGCAAACCGTTCAACATAGCGTCTAATTCATAGAAATCCGTTGGTACACCTGTCAATTCGTCCTTATGCTCATAACGATATTCAATCTGCTCATAAGTATTTAAAACTAAGTCTTTAACATGTACCAAATCCGAAGTTGCTTTTTTAGAAGCAATGTCAAATATAAGTTTTTCGGCACTATCCAGCGATTGATCGATTGGATTTACATCGTATCCAAAAGATACTATTTCAGAACCGGCGTTAATTAAAGCCCTTTTAATAGCTTTTTCCTGAATAATTTTCGCATAATACTCAATGTTTGTCGTCGTAATCGTCTTGTAGCATAAGTCGTTTACAAACGCACGACCACCAATCGTTTCAAGCTTTGAATTGAAGTTCAAAACATCTGAAACCGACACAATATCAATTCTTTCATTGGAGTTGAACAATTGCAGCATAGAATCGTAAATATATCTGTGCGCAGGCTTGTAAAAACTTTCAGGTTTAAGTATTTCAACAACCTTCGTAATCACATTCGGATTAACCAAAATTGCACCGAGTACAGCCTCTTCCGCCTCAATGTTTTGGGGTAACATTCCTAAATTATTTTCTTTTTCTTTGTCTTTTACTGCCATGCTTTTCTCCTAAAATCATGATACACAAAAAACGGGGCACAAAAAACATTGACAAACAAATTTTAACATTCCAAACTATAATTATGAAAAAATTAATCGCAAATTTCAAAGCATTTATACAACAAATTCAATCAAAAACACCTGAAAAAATAGGAAAAATTTTGCTTAGAGAAGCTTTACAAATCTCATCGGCAGAATCTTGTACGGGCGGGCTTGTAAGTTCAAGGTTGACAGATGTTTCAGGCAGTTCTGCATATATTAAAATGAATTTTGTAACATATTCAAACGAAGCCAAACAAAAAATTTTGAATGTATTACCGGAAACTCTTGAAAAATATGGAGCCGTCAGCGAGGAATGTGCTCGCGAAATGGCACAAGGCTTGCAACAATTGACTAAAAGCGATGTTGTAATCTGCACAACAGGCGTTGCCGGTCCAACAGGCAGTGAAGCAAAACCTGTTGGATTAATGTATATGGCATGCGGTTTCAACGGCAAAATCGAAGTTCGCAAAATAAAATTGTCACCAAATTACAATCGTAAAAATATGAAATTCATGTTCTCAGAAGAAGCCCTGAAATTTGTATTAGAAACAATTTCTCAAACATACTTGCATTCATAAATAACAAGATAACCTAAAATATACTAAATATTAATTTGCTTTGTGGCCTTTTGCTCCTTAATTTTGCTATAATCTTTCAGATTGACTAGACAAACTCAAAAAAATTAGTATAATTAGAACTATGGCAGATGTTGGTAAATTAGGTCATTTAATTTCAAAATTTGTAAATTATCAGGCATTGAATGCAAAGCAGCAACAAATGCCGCAAAACCGACCTACCCAAGCATCATTCGCTCCTCAATCAACTCCACAGTTGGCATCGCCCGAATTAAAACCTGCTTCATCATACCAAGTGGCAAATATGGCAGGCATGGAGCAAGCTTCTTATGTCAAAGACATGATGAATTTACCCAAGAATATGAACGAGCTTTTGTATATGTTGCAAAAAAACATAACTTTGGCTCAGCTCAACCAACGTTTTGCAAACCAAATAAATATGCAAAGAAACGCACTTTCGCAAACACAAGCTCAAATTTTGGCACAATTACAAGGACTGTCACTAACAGAGGCTCAAAACGTTCTGCTTAGCGGAAACAAAGCAGTATTAAATCAACTTCAAAATACGTTGAGAAATCTCTCAATTTCTTCAAATGGTTTAATAAATCTTTCGCAAATTGCACAAATGATTGAAATTAATGGGAAAGATGCGATTACAAAATTAATTACAGCGATGGCAAATTCTTCAAAACTTGGAATTACGGATTTGACTCAACTTAGAGAAACCGCAAAACTTATCAATGCAAGTGTTGCAGCGGCTGCCCAAAACGATTCTGCACAAACAATGAAGCTTTTAATGCTTTTATATCTGCCTTGGCTTCCGCTTCAAGAAGGAGTCGGATTTGATCTTGAAATCCAAGCAGGACAAAAAGATGATGGCTCTGACAGCGTACTTGTTATTACAATTACAACATTAAATTATGGAAATGTAGTAGCAACAATAGTTCTAGAAAGTTCAAATTCTGTCCATGTAAATGTTGAATGCGTAAAAGAATTTCCGAAAGAAGAGTTGTTATCTCGAATTGAAAGTGACGAAAAGCATTACTCAATGGAATCGGTTGTATCTTTTGTCCAAAGTTCTCAAACGACTGTAAATACGGAGCAAGAAAAGCCGCAAGCAAAGATTAACATGGGAAACACAAACGAAATTAATCCGTATTTACTTTTGATGGCACATACAATAATCAGACATGTTATAGAAATTGACAAGAATACCTCAAACGGGGTACAATCCCATGTGGATTAAATTTTACGCGATAAGAAAGGGAATACAATGAAATTTGTACACGCAATGATAAGAGTTAAAAACATCGAAGAATCAATGAAATTTTATGCAGGCCTTTTGGATATGAATAAGACAGGTGAAGTAGAGTTAGACGACTGTACTTTATACTATTTGAGCGACGAAGACGGTCAGACTCAAATAGAAATGACTTATAACAAAGAAACACCTGAAAACGGCTATAAAAACGGAAATGCATTCGGCCATTTTGCATTTGAACTGGATAAAATGAGTGATTTTACTAAAAAAATGCAAGAATATGGTTATGAATACTTGTATGAACCATTTTTCATGCCAGAAGTTAATATGTATATTGCGTTTTTAAAAGACCCTGACGGAAACGAAATTGAAATTATGGCAGAAAATGAATAATTCCAAATTTTTCAGTTGAAACTTTGTAATGAAATTAATTTAAAAACTTAATAAGTTTTTGTTTCAAAAATGAATTAATAATATTTTACAATTGTCTAAAACTCAATTGTAACGGTTGTTCATACACTGTCATATAGTATAAACTCAAACAGAAAGTGTAAATTTTTATATATGGAAATTTTTTATATATATAAATGCACTAAGGTTTTGAAAGGATTATCTATGAGTATTACTGTCGGAGATATTTATACAAAATTTCCGAATTTTAAACCACAAGACATGATAGACCTTGTTGGAAGCTCTAATTTTGATGGAAGAACACAAATATCATTAGGCAAAATTGCCAGTTACAAAGGCGGTTATTCGCAAGAATTGAGTGTTTTTACTGCGGCAAAAGAAGGGAAAGCATTTACAGAGAAACTTTCTTCAAAACATAGGCAAGAAGTAAACGATTTGGCTGGAATTGAAAAGCCTCAAAATGGTATCCCAAATTCACAAGGGACAAATGTTCCAAAACTCCCAATGGACGTGAGTGTTTTCGATTATCCTAAGGCATAATTTTTACCTTGATATAATATGGGGTACTGTTTCTACTTTTTGACGGAATTGATATGTGCGATTTAAATAAAAATAAGATTTAAAATTTATTTCCATTTCTATATTTTTGATATAAAATAGATATGGAAATAGAGAGAGAAAATGAAAATTACCCCAATAATCGACAATTTTTTTCGCAGTGTTGATGCGATTAGTTATGCAAATAAAAATAGAAAACTTGTTAGGCAATTAGAAACAGGAAAACGAAATATTTTATTACTGTCACCAAAAACAATAGCCAGGTACGAGCGTACCGTTGAAAACAGTGGAAATTATTCAAAGAGCCCGATTAAACGAGCTATTGCCTTTATAAAAAACTGGAATGCGATTAGAAAAGATAAAAGTATAAACTTTTTTGCTTAATTTTTACCATTATAAATAACTTCGTAATCACGCTCAATTTCTTGCTGAAAAGATTTTGGCAAACTGTCAAATTCGTGAATATCAACAATAAACGGAATATTACTTTCGGACAAAAGTTCTTTCAATTCATACAAATATGCGTCGTCTGAATTGAAATTTTTTACAGCTAGATCAAGGTCACTACCTGAATGTGCATCGCCGTTTAGCCTGCTGCCATAAGCCCAAATTTCAGCTTTCGGACAATATTTGTCAAAAATATCCGTTAGCATTTTGCGATGTTCTGGTTTTAAAAACAGTCTACTCATGTTCAATAATTTCTTTCAAGTGATAAACATCTTTCAAAAAGTCGTCCATTAGTTTCAAAGTTTCTTCCGCGAAAGCCTTACCATAATCATGTGCTGTATTATTTCGGTTATCACGATATTTAAACCAACGTTCAATTTCTTCTTCTGTTATTAAAGAATGTCTATGAGCTTCTCTGAACAAGTCTTTGAAAGTTAAAATATCAACCGATTTTTTGCTTGCATAATAAGGTGCTAAGCATTTTCGCAAAAGTTTTCCGCTTTGCTCCAAAGTTATTTCAAAACTTTTCACAAGCGAATTTCTATACATTTCATAGTCAATCGAACCTTCTTGCGCTGTTTTTATACAAGCGTAAGATTTTTCAAGAGTTTCTATGCATTTTGTAAGATATTCTGTGTTTAACATGATTTTTTGAAAATTGTTATATTTCCCGAGCGAAGTGAGTGAAAAGAACTTATTCACTCACTTCTTGTTCACTTATTCACTTTGTTGTTAGATTTTTGCTAACTGCAAGTAGTAATCGTTTGCTCTTTCAAATTTGTGAGCAACATTGAACAATTTACTTTCTTGCAATTGCGGAGCCAAAATTTGTAAACCAATTGGCATACCATCTTTGTCAAATCCTGCCGGAACGCTCATACCAGGGATACCTGCCAAGTTTGCAGAAATAGTCGCAATATCAGTCAAATACATTTGCAACGGATCAGATGCTTTTGCCCCAAGATCAAATGCTGTGTTTGGACAAGTTGGCGAAATCAAGATATCAACTTTCTTGAATGCTTCTGCAAAGTCTTGTGTAACCAAAGCTCTCATTTGTTGTGCTTTTTTGTAGTATGCATCGTAATAACCTGATGACAAAGCGTAAGTTCCAAGCATTATACGACGTTTAACTTCCGGTCCGAAGCCTTCTGCTCTTGATTTTGTGTATAATTCAAGCAAGTTCTTAGCATCAGGTGTTCTATAACCGTATCTTACACCGTCAAAACGAGCCAAATTTGAAGAACATTCAGCAGTTGCCAAAATGTAGTAAATTCCGATTGAATATTTCAAGTGCGGAAGTGAAATTTCAACGATTTCAGCACCTAGTTTTTTGTAATCTTCAATTGCACGTTCAAGAGCTTTTTGAACATCTTCTGACAAACCTTCTGTCATAAGTTCTTTTATAACGCCAACTTTCATTCCTTTGATGTCATCGTTTAAGTGTGCCGCATAATGTTCAACAGGCAAGTCCAAAGAAGTTGAATCTTTTGGGTCGTGACCTGAAATAACTTCAAGCAAATTTGCAGCATCTTCAACAGTTCTTGCGAAAGGTCCGATTTGGTCTAGTGATGATGCGAACGCGATTAAACCGTATCTTGAAACACGTCCGTAAGTAGGCTTCATACCAACGATACCACAGAATGATGCCGGCAATCTGATTGATCCGCCTGTGTCAGAACCTAGTGCCAAAGTTGCTTCACAAGAAGAAACACTTGCAGCAGAACCGCCTGATGAACCACCAGGAACTTTATTCAAATCCCAAGGGTTGTGAACTTTATTGAATGCGGAGTTTTCGTTAGAAGAACCCATTGCGAATTCATCAAGGTTTGCCTTTCCAACGATAGGAACTAAGTTGTTCAAAAGTTTTTCTGTAACTGTTGCGTTGAATGGAGAAACGAAGTTTTCCAAAATTTTTGACGATGCAGTTGTTTTTGAACCAACCAAGTTCATGTTGTCTTTAAGTGCAAGCGGAATACCTGCAAGTAGAGGTAATTCTTCACCTTTTGCGATTTTTTCGTCAACTTTTTTAGCTGTTTCAAGTGCTGTTTCTTTTGTCAATGAATTGAAAGCACCAAGTTTGCCTTCCAAGTTGTCAATTCTTTCAAAAGCGGCGTTTGTAAGCTCTACCGCTGAAATTTCTTTATTTTTTAAAGCTTTGCTTTGTTCTGTTGCTGATTTTTTTAAAAGCTCGTTCATATTTTCTCCTTAGCTATTAAATAGAAATTCTTCGTTCTGTCATTCTGAGGTTTAGCCGAAGAATCCAAATCGGGCTCATAATGACACAAGTTATAAAAAAATTTTATGACAAAAAAAGCAGTTTAGCAAGAGTGATTATTTTTTGTATTAAAATATGAACAATTTTTATACTTTTGTGGTACAATTACGTCAAGAAGCCACTAAAATATTTATTTGTTAGAAAACATTAGGATAGCTAGGAAGATATGAGAAAGAGAAATTCAAATTATTTAAAAAAAGTACTACTTAGTGCGACAATTATCGGGAGTATGTCATTGTCGTCAACATCTGCAATTGCAGAAACAGAAGTTACAAATTTTACGGAATTACAGAGTGCAATTGTGCAAGGAACAACTTCTGACATCAAGTTAGGAAACAATATTACAGATGTTTCAAGTACAATCAGTCTTACATCTGCTAATACAATAGTTAATATTAACGGGAATAACAACACTATAAGTCCAAACGGAACAGGTTATTCCCTTTTTGATATCCAAGCAAATACATCGCTAAATCTAAGAGATGCGATTATCAGCAATGCTAACAGTAACGAAAATGGCGGAGCGATAAAAAATAATTCAGGAACTTTAAACATAATAGATTCAACATTCAGTAACAATACTGCAAACGGTAGCGTTTATGGTGGAGCTATTGACGTACAATCCGGTTCTGTATTAAATATTTCAGGACAAACAACTTTTAGCGGCAATACGGTTACTGAGGGAAGCGGTGGTGCTATTCACAACCTCGGAAATACCGTCATAGCAGGAACTGATTCGACAAATTTAGTCACATTCGATGGTAACAAAGCCAAATGGAACGGCGGCGGAATTTACAACCAAGGTACTGCGACAATAGATAGAGCAAGTTTTAATTCAAATAGCGCGACTCAAAAAGGTGGCGCTATATATACTACCGGAAATTTGACTGTAAGAAATTCTTCTTTCACAGGTAACACTTCAACAGTTGCAAATCCGAATTGGCAATACGGTGGCGGTGCAATCCAACAAGATTCCGGAAGTTTAACTATCGACAACTCTAATTTTGATGGGAATATCACTAATTCAAGAGGTGGTGCAATACACCTTTTGAGAAATAATGTAACGATTTCAAACAGCACATTTACCGGAAATAAAGCCGGAAGCGGTGCCGGTGGCGCAATTGCGTTAACATCAAGTAATGCGGCGGCCACAATAACAAATTCCACAATTACTAATAACTCGTCAGGACTGGGCGGCGCAATATTTAATGAAGGTAATTTAACAATTGTAGCTGACGGTGCAGATAGCCAAATTTCAGGAAATACTTCAACACAAAATGGCGGTGCAATATACAACCGAGCAGCAACATTAAACCTTCAAACTCAAAATGGCGGAAGTATTACTTTCTCTGGCAATAATGCAGCAGCAGGCTCTGATGTTTATTTAGACTCCGCTAACAATCCTACAAGATACTCGACTTTAAACATTTCAGGTGATGGAACTGTAACTTTTAACGGCTCTATTGCTGGTGCTAACGGCAATATCAACCATACAGGCACAGGCTCATTGGTATTAAACGGAGATAATTCCGGTTTTGGCGGAACTTTTACACAAAATACGACAAGCACAACAGGAGCACCTGTTACAACACTTGGAGCCGGTGCGAAATTTTTTGCCGGAACAAGTAATATTACATCAGGCTCTTTGATTTGGAACACTGCAAATGATATTGCAAGTTCTGCAACATTAACGGTTGACGGAGCTTCTTTAACTGTCGGAAATGGTGGCCAGTTAACAATTCAAGGAAATAGCTCTATTGATAACGCAACTGCTGTTACAACAGATGGTAATCTAGTTTTGAAAAAAGATATGACTATCAAGTCTATTGATGGTTCAGGAAAAATCACTGCTGACGGCTCTACTTTAACATTCAATAATAACTCAATTTTGGGTGACAACTTGAATTTTGCGTCAAATAACAGTTCAACTGCAATAATCAATGGAATTGCCGATACTACAAAAGCAGATAAGCTTGTTTCAAAAATTTCAGGTGGAACTAACGACAACTTAACAGTTAATATTAATGGTACAAATTCAAATGCAAATGTTAATGTTGACGGAACTCAAATTTCTAATTTGAATTTCTCAGGAAATGTTAACTATGGTGGCGAAATTACCGGAGCCGGCAATATTACAAACACAGGTAACTTGACAATTACGGGCAACCAAAGCGGTTTTAACGGAGCTTACACTCAGAATTCAAGCACTGCTAATACAAATATTAATACCTCTGCAAATTTATTTGGTGGCACTAAAAATTTTAACAAAGGTTTTGTTACAATTAGTGCCGGAACAATTGATTATACCGGTGTTAAACTTGGAAATGCAATTTTAAATCAAACAATTACAGATTCTAACCTTGTAAATTTAGACAGCTCTAATATTGAATTTACCGGTACAGGAAACTCAACAGGTCATGTTGGAATTACAGGCGGAAATATTAATTTAAGTAAAATAGATAACGGACACGAAAACTGGGTTGTTTTCAACGGAAGTAATGTCAAGCTTGCAGATGAAGATTATACCGGTGGAACAATCTATAATCTCAGCAGTAATTCAACTCTTGATTTGATGGAAAAAGATTCTATAAATTATCAAATTAAAGATTACGTTTTCGATAACCTTTTAGCTGCTGATGCCACTACTAAATTAAATTTTAATATCAAAATCAATAGTGACGCCAATGGTAATTATTTAACAACCGATACTGTAAAAATAAATACCGGTTACGGAGATTTCAAACTTGGTGATGTTTATATTACGGGCGAAGAAAACGGACAACGTGGCGGATATTCGACACAAAAAGACGTTATGCAAGGCAATGCAAGTTTTATTGCCGGCAGTACAGCAAATATCGTTGGGGCTACAACTTCATGGCAATATAAAATTAATCAAACTGCTGACAATAAATCTATCGGATTGGAAATTACTGATTACGTAAATACAAACACATTGAACGATATGAACACCACCGACGGAAAAAGATTTTTCCAATTTACGGAAGGTGACACAAGAGAATACCATATTAAAAATTCGCTTGACGAAACAAAGGGCAACGAATTTTACGTAACAGGTGACAACCACAATGTTCTTTCGGGTATTCTTGACGGAACAACAGACCAAAAAGGAAGTTTTTTCAATATCACAAACGATGTTGATACAAAACTTACAATCAATAATGTTACAATCCAAGATGCTCACAAAGTCGGAAATGGTTCTGTTATATTTAATGATAGTGTAAATTCTGTTTCAACTGTTACAAACGCAATTATCAAAAACAACAGTGCAACAGGTGACGGCGGAGCAATCTACAACGGTGCTACCAAAGCAGATAACACTAATAATTTAATCATTTCAAATACAACATTTGACGGCAACAGTGCAGGTGGAAATGGTGGAGCAATCTACAACGCAGGAAACATGAGTGTTTCTAATTCAACGTTTAAACAAGCTTCTGACACAATTTATATGGCAAATAACTCCTCTGCCGATTTTAGCGGAACAAATGTTATTAATAGTAATATTAGCAGTGAAAACGCTAATAGCACAATAACTAACAACGGAGTTTTGAATTTAAACGGAGATAATTCAGGTTATATAGGTGAATTTACTCAAAACACAGGCGTAACTAACGTTACCGGAACATTCTTTAATGGTGATTCTAAAATACAGTCAGGTACTTTAAACTGGTTAACTCAAAATTCAACCAGCGGAAAACTTACTGTTTTAGACGGCAGCAACTTAAACATCGGAAGTTCAACCGTTAAAGGCGATTTGGATTTGGGTACCGGAAGTTCAATTGCAAGTGGTGCAAATGTTGTAATCAATTCAAATTCAACACTAAACTTAAAAGATAATTCAAATGTAACACTTGATTCAGCTGACGCTTGGGGTGGAAAAATCAACCTTCAAGACTCTGCTACTTTAAACTTAAACAATGTATCTAATTACTCAACAGCTGTATTAAACGCAGTTGACGGAAATTTAAACATCAATAACATGAATTTAAATATTGGAACAAACAGCTTAATTGACAAAAATGTTTCAACAAATATTAATTCAGATGCATCATTATCCGTAAATACAGGTGGAAATGTTACTCTCGGAAGCACAAGTAATTGGAGCGGTAAAGTCCTTGTTAACGGCGGAGATTTTACTGTCGACGGATTAACTTCTAATGGAATAATTCAAGCCGGAAGCGGAAATGTTACAATTCAAAACGGTAATTTAACCGTTGATGGAAACAGTATAATAAATGATGCTGTAAAACTTTCTGTAAAACCAACAGGTGTTTTAGATATTCAAGGCGGAACAATTTCTATTGGCGACGAAGATAATTGGGAAGGAACAATAAATCTCGGAAGCTCTGATAAAGGCGGAACACTGAATTATGGAACAACTAACAGTGGAACTCTTAAAGCAGAATCAGGTAATTTAAATCTATTGAATAATTCTATATTGAATATTCAAAGCCCAAGTCAAGTTGCACAGAAAGTTGTTGTTGATATTCAAAACGGAGCTACTGTAAACGTTAAATCCGGAGCTGTGTTCAACCTTGATTCATTGGATAAATGGAACGGCTTAGTTACTGTTTCAAATGGCGTTTTAAAAACAGACGGAGTCGATAACACAAAAATCGGAGGAAAATTACAACAGAACAGCGGTTCTTCAATCTTTGATAATAAATCAAATATCTTACTTGATGGAGCTGAAAATTATATCAACGGTGGCGATGTTTCTGTTTTAAATAATTCATCTCTTCGTTTAGGAAGTGGAGTTACAAGCTTTGCTCTCGATAACTTAAATATGGGTGGAAATTCATTGTTTAGTACAATGAATAACTCTATTAACAAATATGGCACAATTGATACTATAAATGTAGATGGAGTAAACAATATTGCAATTGATATTGCTCCTCGTGCTAAAACAAGTGACACATTTGTTATCAATAACCTCAACGGCACAAACAATGGAACATTGAACATTTCAAACTTTAACTTTGTAGGTCAGGCTCCAATTGACAGACATATTAATTTACAAATTTTTGATGTTCAAAACACTAATAATGTAAACTTTACGGCTGGTGACAAGAAAATCTTCACTCCAATCGGTAATTACCAAATGATTTCACAAGGCGGTGGAGCTTATACTGCAAGTTTAGCAGATTATAATCCGCAAGTATTCAGAGGACAAGCAGCTACACTTGCTGCTTACAATCACCAATTGCTGGTTAATGACATGTTGACAAACCACTTTATCTTACCAAATCAAAGAATGATTGATAGAGCGGCTATGGCAAATAAATCAGCTTCAACTTCTCCTTTGTTTGCACCTTACCAATCAAGCATTGAAGATGGTGGACTTTGGACTAAATCATATGTATCATTTGAACAACTTTCAATGACAAACAATTTGAGAGTTGGGAACAATGTCTATGGAACATTAATTGGTGCTGATTTCCCTGCTATTAATATGAAAAAAGGTTGGAAATTTATCCCGACAGCTTATGTTGGATACAATGGCGGGAACCAATACTTTAACCACGTTGATATGTACCAAAACGGCGGTCAAGGCGGCTTTATGGGTACATTCATTAAAAACAACTTTATCGGATCTGTAACAGCTTATGGCGGTGGTTATTTCAACGAAATGAATGTTGCAGGCAACACAGATAGAACAGGAAACTGGTTTGCCGGTACTGCTGCAAAGGCTGCATATAATATTCACGCAACAAAACATTTCATAATTCAGCCAACAGCGTTCGTTTCTTATAACATCTTTGGGAAACAAAGCTGGGGAACTGATTACGGTGCAATGAGCATGAATTCCGGCACATTAAACGGAATTAACGTTGCTCCCGGCTTAAACTTGATTTATTCAAGAGATACTTGGAGCGTTTACGGAACAATTCAATATATGTTTAATATAAACGATCAAGTTGGTGGTAAAGCTGGAAACGTAAAACTTCCAACTACCGAAATGCGCCATGGATACATAAATTACGGTGTTGGGGTTACAAAAACTTGGAAAGACAGATTATCTTCATATTTCCAAATCAATTTTAGAAACGGCGGAAGAACAGGTGTAGGCTTCCAATTAGGGCTAAAATACTTGTTTGACTGGGGCAAACCTAAAAAACAAGCCACAAAAACAGCTCCTGTTAAACCGGAAAAGAAAATATTAAAACCAACAAAATAAAAATCCAAAAACATAAATAAACTAATTAGGACGAAGTATAACAGATGCTTCGTCCTAATTTATTTTAATTTATATTTGCTTTATAATAAAATCAGTATAGACAGGTGGTTTATGGTAGACAAAATTAAAGTTCGTGGAGCGAGAGTTCACAATTTAAAAAATATAGACGTTGATATTCCGTTGAACAAAATTGTTGGAATAGCTGGTGTTTCTGGCTCCGGAAAATCCTCTTTGGCACTTGGAGTTTTATACTCAGAAGGATCAAGAAGATATTTAGAGGCACTTTCAACTTATACAAGACGCCGAATGACTCAGGCTGAAAAAGCACTTGTAGACGAGGTTTTGTATGTTCCGGCAGCGCTTGCTCTTCATCAACGACCGACTATTTCCGGTGTGAGAAGTACTTTTGGAACAGGAACGGAGCTTTTGAACAGTCTCAGACTAATGTTTTCAAGGCTTGCAAGTCATCGTTGTCCTAACGGGCATTATGTCGAACCGACGCTTGCTGTTGCGGCAGAACAGGAGATTGTTTGCCCGATTTGCAAAACTCATTTTTATGCGCCGTCGGCTGAGGAACTGGCTTTCAATAGTCAAGGTGCTTGCAAAACTTGTGGCGGAACAGGAATTGTCCGAACCGTTGACAAATCAACGCTTGTGCCTGACGAAAATTTAACAATTGACGATGGTGCCGTTGCACCTTGGGGAACTTTGATGTGGTCTTTGATGACTGATGTTTGCCGTGAAATGGGTGTTCGCACCAATATTCCGTTTAAAGACTTAACCGACAAGGAAAAAGACATTGTCTACAACGGCCCTGCCGAGAAAAAACATATTTTTTACAAGGCAAAAAACACAAATCAAGCCGGAGAACTCGATTTTACCTATTATAACGCGGTTTATACGGTTGAAAATGCGCTTTCAAAAGTCAAAGACGAAAAGAGTATGAAGCGTGTAGAAAAGTTTTTGAAACAAGATATTTGTCCTGATTGCAAAGGAACTCGTTTGTCCGAAAAAGCAAGAGCACCAAAGGTTATGGGCATAAGTCTTGATGAAGCTTGCAAGATGACACTTTCTGATTTGGTAAACTGGGTTAAAAAAGTGCCTGACAGTTTACCAAAGGAAATGAAACCTATGGCTGAAAGCATTTGTGAGTCATTTTTGTCAGTCGCAAAACGCTTGATGGACTTGGGTCTGGGCTACTTGACTCTGGATAGAGCCGCCGCGACTCTTTCCACTGGCGAAAGACAGAGAATGCAACTTGCACGTGCAGTCAGAAACAGAACGACGGGCGTTTTGTACGTACTTGATGAACCGTCAATCGGGCTCCACCCTTCAAATATCGTTGGTTTGAAGGGAGTTATTAGAGATCTTGTCGCTGACGGGAATTCCGTAATTCTGGTTGATCACGACACTCAGATTTTAAAAGAGGCTGATTGGGTTGTCGAAATGGGTCCAAAAGCCGGAATCAACGGCGGTTACGTGATTGCAGAAGGAACGATTGAAGATATTGAAAACAACGAAAACTCTATAATAGGCGGTTTTTTGTCTGGGAAAAGCAACACGATTATCAGAAAACCACTTTCTGCCAACGAGATTTTCGACTTTGGCAAAATTCATCTTGAAACAAACCGAATTCACACAGTCAAACCTTTGAAAGTAGACATTCCAAAAGGGCGCTTAACGTGCATAACAGGCGTTTCAGGGTCTGGTAAAACTACTATGGTTTTGGAAAGTTTAGTTCCTGCATTAGAGGCTTTAACAAGTGGGAAAAATTTGCCTGAACACGTTGAAAAAATTGAGGCCGATGGAATTAAACAGGTCAAATTAATTGATGCAACCCCGATTGGAATAAATGTTCGCTCGACAGTTGCGACTTATGCGAATATTCATGACGAATTGAGAAAGCTTTACGCTAAAACAGAAAAGGCGAAAGAGCTCAAATTAAAAGCAGGAGATTTTTCTTACAACACAGGAAAACTTCGCTGTCCGACATGCGACGGAACAGGTGTGATTAACTTGGACGTTCAGTTTTTGCCTGATGTTGAAATTCCTTGTCCTGAATGTGGTGGTTCAAGATATACAAAAGAAGCAAATTCGGTGAAACTCGGCAAATATTCACTTCCTGAACTTATGGCGATGGACGTGAGTGACGCGCTTGAAGCTTGCAAAAGCATGAAACTTGTTGCTCAAAGATTACAAGTGCTTGACGATTTAGGGTTGGGGTATTTGACGTTGGGTGAAGCAACACCGAGTTTGTCAGGCGGTGAGGCACAGCGACTTAAACTTGCAAGCGAAATGAGAAAGTCGCAAAATGACACAGTATTTGTGTTTGATGAGCCGACAATCGGATTGCACCCGCTAGATGTTCAAACTCTTTTGAACGTTTTTCAAACCCTTATAGACAACGGTGCAACAGTTGTTGTAATTGAACACGATTTAGATGTAATTAAAAATGCGGATTACATAATCGATATGGGACCGGAAGGTGGAGAAGCCGGTGGGGAAGTGATTTTTGAAGGAACTCCAAAAGAATTAAAAAACTGTAAAAAATCCAAAACTGCAAAATTTGTATAAATCACATAAATTAAAAATTTTTACACAAACCACCTAATCAGCGGACGAATTTCTCCGAGTTCAAGCTTATACGGCTCTGCTTCGGGACTTTTTAAAATGGAATCTATTCTTAATCGCTCCTTTATTGGATTTTCTAAAAAAACTTCACCTGTTTCCCTATCAAATATAGTTGAGTAATTTAACCCTTTGTTTACACAGTATGGCAAACGAATTCTATTCTCATCTTCATCATACCAAGCAAGTCCATGAGTTCTACAAACAATTCCGCGGTATTTGTAAAGGCAACACATTTTGTTAATCAAAAACGGGCATTTGTACATTTTGGGCTTTTCTGCCACAAGGTGTTTGATTTCTTCCTTAATTTTATGTTTGATATCAAACGGCAAGTTCACAAATCCTGACATCAAATATTCCAATTCCAATCTTGAAAACGGATATTCTCCGACCTCGCAACAAGCAGAACAAGCGGGTTTACACTTGATAAACTCGCATTGCTCTTCAAAATATTTGTCAAGTTTTGGCTCCAAAACTTCGTCTAAAAATTTTTCGTACCTTTTTAGCATTAATGAACTTTCACCAATAAATGTTTTCTACCTTCTTGAATTATATCAAAATCCAAGACTTCATCAATTTTTTGTATTTGTTTTTTGCGAATAATCACATAAACATTTTTGTCGTCCAAAACATGCCCAAGTTGAGTCATTTCATCTTTATCGCCAAGTGAAATAAACAAGACATCTCGATTTTTCATATTAGTTGGAACACCATAATAATATAACACTGAATATTTTCTTTCATCATTCAAAACAACAAGTTTTTTACTATTCTCACGAGAGAATTTTGCAAACTTCATCAAATCATTTTGTCCAAATTCATAGTCCATATTATAGAATAATTTTGTTCCAAATGCAGATGTAACAAGGATTAATAACACATAAGTCATAAAAACGCCTTTTGGAGATTTTTTGATTGCACAAAAAAGACTTGAAATGCCAAAAACCAAAACAAGCGCGATGCTGAACCATTTTATAATTAGCAAATCTGCATAAGTCTGTGCAGGCAAAACAAATTGAGCAAAACAAGTCAAAATTCCTGCTAAAATACAAATTCCACTAAAAATATAAACAGAAATATTGATTGATTTTTTGTATTTGTCATTGAAAATATAATCTTCCCATACAAAGCCCAAAATGCAAGCTGTGAAAAAGTATACGGGCAAAATATATGTAATCAGTTTTGTACTAGATGATGAGAAAAACAACATCGTTATCAAAAACGCGATTACGTTGAACGCCAAGTATTTTTGCGGGTTTGAAAGCTCTGCAACATAAAGTTTCTTGATAGAAAAACTTTTGAAAGAAATTGATTTGAGTTTTTCAATTCCGACAGCAATGGCTGAAAAAATCCAAGGTACAAGTCCCCACAAAACCGTCAAAATATAGAAATAAAACGGCTGTTTGCGGTTGATTTCATTTGAGTTCAAAAATCTTTCAATGTGGTGTTTGATTATGTATTCGTGGAAAAATAGCGGATCGTGGATTTTGAACATAACCAAATGCCAAGGAAGAACGATTAAAAAGAACAACAAAAAGCCAACCACAAAGTATTGAGGCTTGAAGATTTGTTTGAAAGTTTTGTTTGCAATGGTTACGAAAAACATTACGGCAAACGGAACAACAAATCCCGGAATTCCTTTTGCCATAACCGCAAGACCTGAAAAAATGTAGAACAACCACCACATATATTTTTTGTTTTTATCCTGAACAAATTGAGTCAAAAATCCAAACATTACGGAAAACCCGACACAAGTTGTTACAACAATATCAAGGATTGCAAATTTTGCCAAAATAACAAATTCCAAAGTAGTTGCAAGGATTAAAGCTGAAATTACGCCATATCGACGAGAAACAATTTTTTTGCCAGTAAAATACACAAGCAAAGTCGAAAGTGTTCCATACAGTGCAACCGGAAAACGTGCCGTAAATTCGGTAACTTTTCCAAAAATTGCAAAAGACAAACACTCACCCCAGAAATAAAGAGGCGGTTTTTCAAAAAAGAAATCACCGTTTAAATACAAGGTCAAAAAGTCCTTGCAATGGAACATATCGCGCGCCATTGACACATACCGAGTTTCGTCAACGTCCATCAACGGGTAATTTCCAATATTAAAAAAGAATATAAAATAACACAGCAAAAGTAGTCCCAAAAACGTAAACAGGTCGCCGTGTTTTTTTATATAATCAAAAATTTTTTCCATATGCTATTCTCCTTAATCCAACCAGAATATTTTACCATAAATATTGTTAGGCAGTTGGTAGTAATTTAAGTGATATGCACGTGCCCCTCTGCAACAAAGCTGCTAAGAATTAAGAAGGCGATAGGACGTTAAGTCGATAAGACGCTAAGTTCTATCGTCTTATCGTCTTTTTTACAAATCACGTCGGCAGGGTGGGTGCCCCGCCCTACTTCTATCGACTTTTTAATCTTAGCTCCCCCTAGAACTTCATTTGTTTTGCCGACTTATCGACCATTTCCATGTATTTTTTATTGTTCTTTTCTGCAAATTCGATTGCTGCTTTACGCGCATTTTCTTGCCCTCCGAGTTCTGATGCATAGAACCTTTTGGCAAATCCGAATTTATTCATTCCTCTATCTTTCATCGGCACAAAAACTATTGCGCTATAATCATAATACTTTTTGTCAGATGGAAAGTTTATAAAAGATGTCATTGCTGCGTCCGGATACAAAAGCACTGATGCTCCTTTGGTTTCTTCCTGAATTTTATGAGCAAACTCAGCCGCCGCCTCAGTTGGATTTGTAAGGTTTGGAATTTGTTCTAAAATCATCTTAGTGTGCCAGTTTTCGATAGTCTCATTTTTGGGATAATATGCAAAACTTTGAGTTTTGCTATCCGGATTTGAAAGATAATATGTTTCTTTATCAAATTTAATTTTATTTTCCATTGCAACTCCTATTGATTGGGTAAAAATTAAGACGCTGAGCGCGAAAAGTAAAGTTCTTAGTAGGTTTTTCATATAAATCCCCTTTCAGATATTAATTTTTATTTGTTTTTATGTAAAAATCTATTACCCTCTTTGATAATTTCTAAAATTTATAGTATAATTTTATAAAATAGGAGAGAACTAAAATGCCGTTTGATTTTGAAAGACAGAGGATTAAAGATGTAATACTTGTTAAGCCGAAAGTTTTTGGTGATAACAGGGGATATTTTATGGAAACATACAAAAAATCTGACTTTGCAGCGAATGGTATTGATGTCGACTTCAATCAGGACAATCAATCAATGTCTACGGCACATGTCTTGCGAGGGTTGCATTATCAAGAAGCACCTTACGGGCAGGCAAAACTTGTTAGATGCAACAAGGGCAGAATTTATGATGTTGCGGTCGACATAAGAAAGAATTCTGAGACTTTTGGACAATATGTAAAAGTTGAACTTTCGGAAGAGAACAAGCACATGTTATTTATTCCGGAAGGTTTTGCGCACGGTTTTGTGGTTCTATCTGATGTTGCAGAACTAATCTACAAAGCAAGTGGAGAATACGCTCCACAAGCTGATAGAGGAATTCTTTGGAACGACAAGGATATCAACATTGATTGGGAAATAGATTTTGAACCGATTTTGTCTGAAAAGGATAAGGTGCAAAAATCGTTGGCGGAAGTAATACGTGAGAAATGAAAAGACCGTTTAGCTCATTGCATTCGAAAATTATTTTGGTGCAATAGCACCCGTAAAGGACTTTTCACGTTTCACTTCTCACTTTTTACTTAAATACACAAAGGAGAACACATGACAACAATACTCGTAACAGGTGGTGCAGGATTTATCGGAAGCTGTTTTGTCAGACATATGCTTCAAAAACACCCTGATTATAAGATTATTAATATAGATGCTTTGACATATTGTGGAAATTTGGAAAATCTAGATGACGTCAAAGATAACCCGAATTACACATTTGTTCACGGTAATATTTGCGACAGAAAATTAATTCCGCAATTGGTTGAAAATGTTGATGCAATAATAAACTTTGCCGCTGAATCTCACGTTGATAATTCAATTAAACACCCTGAAATCTTTGTAGAAACTAACGTTCAAGGCACATTGAATTTGTTGCAGGCTGCAAAAGAATTTAAGATTGAAAAATATTTGCAAGTTTCAACAGACGAGGTTTATGGAACATTAGGTAAAACAGGCTACTTTATGGAAACAACTCCGCTTGCCCCGAATAGCCCATATTCTGCAAGTAAAGCAAGTGCTGATATGTTGGTTAGAGCATATCACGAAACTTATGGTTTGCCGACATTGAACACAAGATGTTCAAACAACTACGGGCCTTATCAATATCCTGAAAAACTTATTCCGTTCTTTATTTCTCAGCTATTGAAGGGTGAAAAAGTTCCTGTATATGGCGACGGTTTGAATGTTCGTGACTGGTTATATGTTTACGATCATTGTTCTGCAATTGATACAGTACTTCACAAGGGTAAAATCGGTGAAGTTTACAATATTGGCGGACATAACGAAAAAACAAATATGGAAATTACACGTCTAATTCTTGAAGCAATGGGCAAAGACGAAAGTTCAATCAAATATGTTCAAGACCGCCTAGGCCACGACAGACGTTATGCAATTTGTAACGACAAAATTCAATCAGAACTAGGTTGGGAACCATCTTTGACTTTTGAAGAAGGTATTAAACTTACGATTGATTGGTACCTGAATAACCAGTCTTGGATTAAGGCAATTGAAGATAAAAAGGCACTAAGTTACTAGGGCACTAGGACACTAAGGCGTTACGCTCGCTTCGCTCGTGGAAGGAAAATATAAATGAAAATATTAGTTACCGGATCAAAAGGAATGTTAGGACAAGATTTATGTCCGATATTGGAAGATATGGGCGCATTTGTTATAGAAACAGATGTCGACACCCTTGATATTACAAACGCAGAGCAGGTCAAAGAAGTTTTAACGGCTCATCACCCTGATTTGGTCGTACATTGTGCTGCTTATACAAATGTCGATAAGGCAGAAGAAGATTTGAAAACAGCCGAATTGATTAATGTGACAGGCACTGAAAATATTGCTGAAACTTGCGGAAAACTCGGGATTACGCTTGTTTATATTTCGACGGATTATGTGTTTGATGGAAACAAAAATGAGCTTTACAAGCCAACAGATATGCCAAACCCATTGAATAATTATGGAATGACAAAGTATGAGGGCGAAGAGGCAGTTAGAAGCCTTTGTGAAAAATACTACATCGCAAGAACAAGTTGGCTTTACGGACATCACGGTAAAAACTTTGTGGAAACAATGCTCGGACTTGCAGATAGAGCAGAGATTAATGTTGTCGATGATCAGGTTGGTTGCCCGACTTGGACAGTTGAATTGGCAAACGGGATTGTAAAATTGCTTTCAAAACCTTATGGCACTTACCACGTTTGCGGTTCAGGAACAACAAGTTGGTATGGTTTTGCAAAAGAGATTTTTGCTCAATCCGGTTTAGACGTAAATTTGAAACCTTGTACAACTCAGGCATTTCCACGTCCTGCAAAGCGCCCGAAATTCAGTGCAATGGACAATGACGGCATTTGTAGAAACTGGCAAGCTGCCCTAAAAGATTACTTAGATTTGAGAGCCTAAATTCAGATATTAAACTAAAAATTAAAATTAAAGTTTTTTCGATTTTTGCCGTAATCTAATACATCAATAGGATAGCAGAAGGTAAATTATACGGTAGAATATAATTATGTACGATTATGAGCTCGAAAACGAAGATAAAGATTTAAAAAAAGTCGGTCTGGAACTTATGTTTATGACTCCCGAAAAAGGTGCGTTTGAAAACTGGGTTACAGCCGTTGAGCTTGCCAAAATGGTTGAGTTGCCGGTTGATATTGTAAAAAAGAAACTTGCGATTTTGAAAGATGCCGGTATCGTTCAGGTAAAAGGAATTAACCCAAAATATTGGAAGTTTGACGATTATAGTTTCCAACGAATGGACGAAGATGATGATGTCTACAAGCTTTTATGTAGTTTTGACGATGTCGATTTTGACAAGTATTTTTCATATTAAAAATATGTGAGGGGGAGTTCCTATAATCGCTTAACTTTTTCTGTTTAACTTGTTCAACAGTCTATCGTTCAATTCTCTTGCATATTCCATTTTGAAAACTAAGTTCAAAACTGTATACACGCCAAAGCAAACCACTGCAACCGTGCCGATTTTAACCATTTCAAACAACACTTTTGACAGGTGAATATATTTGTCAAAGCCGACGGCAACGCCGTAACAAATTCCTAGTGTAATCACACCTGCAACACACATTTTGAACAAGTTTGTGAACAAACCTTTGTAGTCCATTTTTACTTTTTTGTAAATCAATGCACCTAAAACACAAGCGTTAAATAAGGTTACAAGTGAAGTTGAAAGTGTAATTCCGCCAATTCCCATACCCATTTTGTTTATGAAAATAACATTCAAAAGATATTTCAAAACAATTGATGAAAATGCAACAATAAACGGTGTTTTTGAATCATTAAACGAGTAATAAACCCTTGTTATTGAATCTCTGAAAACGTAAGGCAATATTGAAACAGACAAGAACCAAAGCGCCTCAGTTACCATAAATGTTGCGTTTGCGTCAAATGCACCTCTTTCAAAAATCAATCTGACAGCGTCCATTCCGACTGTCAAAATTCCTATAATAATCGGAATTCCGACAAAGAAAAGCACCCCAACGCCTTTATTAAAGTAGGTTTTAATCCCTTCCAAATCATTGTCTGCAACAAGTCTTGCAAAAATCGGGAACAACGGCACCAAAAACGCTGTCACTAAAATTCCGACAGGGAACTGGAAAACCCTGTTGGCATAACCGATTGCAGTCCATGCACCTTCTGAAATCGACGATGTAAAAAACATATCGACGTAAATGTGGATTTGCCCGACGGTCGAACTTAAAATCGCTGGGAACAAAAGTTCCATAATTTCTTTGAAATTCGGGTTATTCGTAAACTGAAAATTTGGCTTCCACAAAAATCCGAGTTTTCTAACGTTCGGATATTGGATTACAAGCTGTAAAATCGCACCAATAGTTGTTGCCCAAGCGAGTGCGTAACCCTTTTGGTCATTCGGTGCAGCAGCTACAACAACCCCGATTATCGCAGCACTCATAATTATTGGCGACAAATTCGGCAACATAAATTGTCTGTAAATAATCAAAATTCCGTAATAAATCCCGACAATTCCGCCTATAATCAGCAACGGAGTCATAATTTTCAAGTGTTCTGCCGCCAAATTAATCATATCCGCAGAGCCGCTGGAAATAATCAGCCCCATAATTTGACGTGGAAAAATAAACATTATAACAGATAGAACTAAGAAAAAAATAGTTGTTGCAGTCATAAACGTTGAATACAGTTTGTTTACAGCTTCTTGCGGTTTTTCTTTCAAATCAGGAATAAGTTTTGAAAACACCGCAACTGTTGCGCTATGGAAAGGTCCTCCGACTCCACCAAGCAAAATCAAAGAGAGTGACGGGATTTGATATGCGTAATAGTAGGCGTCTGAAACAAGCGACGCACCATAGTAATTCGCAATTATTATATCTCTGATAAATCCGATGAGTTTGCTCACAATAGTTACGACCGCAATTACCCATGCGGCTTTCAGTACGCTCATTGATTTTGAATCTTTTTCCATATTTCCCTATTTCTCACTTAATATTTTTTGTGTCACCTTATTTTTTATAAAAGCGGTAAATTTTACCAAATGTAACCACTTTCATCTTTTTTAACAAGTTCAATATACAATCTTAGCCCTTTTCTCGCTGAGCTTGAATAAAACTCGTCAGAGGTAAATGTTACAGTATTTTTACCTTGTTTAAGATATTTTGAAATATCTATTTCCACAAATCTTTTTACTCCCAAAACCTCTTTTGGAAGCTCAAAACTTTGTTTTTGTCCGTTAATAGTAACGGTTATTGAATTTACGCCAAACTTGTTATCTATAACGAGTTTAGCTTTTTTGTCTTTTGAATAAAAACTTTGAGTTGCACTCTGTTGCCCTGCTTCTGTCGAAATAATCACAGGCTTTGTCGCAAGAGTAATTCCGGTGTAATAGTGTTGCAAAATCTTGTCATATGAACGATGAAGTTCGGATCCCATAAATCCTGCACCATATTGGCTCATTCCGACACCATGACCAAAACCGCCGCCCCATGCGTGAACTGAGGTTAGGTTGCCATCTTCGTCTTTTGTGTTTTCAAATACGATATTTGCACTAGGCAAAGCTTTTCCGTCCTTCGTCAAAAGTCGACGGATTACAAGTTCTTTAAAGACTTTGTAGGTTTGGGAGCGGGTTACAATCTCCATTTCCATAACCTTGCCGGATTCTCCACGACGTACAACTTTTATTTCTACTAAATCATCGAGTTTATCACCTTTGTTAAAGATTGGCTTTACAAAACCTGTTGCAGATTGCGCCGCAAGAGTTGATTGTAGTGCGTTTTTAAGCTCTTGTGCTGTCCAATTCCTTTCCCAACGATAATAAGAAGACCTCATATCGTAAGTGTCAGGACGAGATTTGTAGAAGGCACTCGCTGCTTCTTCATTTTTTAAAGATGGTTGTGAAATTATGTCGGGTCTTGCTTTCAAATACGGTTTTTCAGGAGCCGGAAACGCTTTTGTTTTCGGATCAGAAAATGCGTTAGAATAGCTTTCTGTGTAGCCGCCGGCAGTTGATGAATACTGTGCAACGATTAAATCCCAGTTGTAAAGTGCAACAATCCCTTCGGTTTCGCCAACTGCTTGATTTGATAATGGGCGTTCTGTGTTTGCCCCAAAGTAAACTTGGCTTGCAACAGAATCAACTACGTCGTAATTTGTTGATGCTTTTGTGCGTGGTGAAAGTACGTAATTTCTTGCAGCAACACTTTGAGCTTTTAAAGCTTCTAAGCCAAAGCTGACTGGCATTTCGTTTGGAACAACGCCTTTCAAATATTCTTCAACTTCAATCATATTAACAAGGTTAAACGTTGTGTTTGTGCATTTTTTGAGCTCAAATGCTCCATGATAAAGAGCTTGTTTGCCGGCACGTTTCAAACCTGTTACCCCTAAAAGTCCATAGTTGCTTGTGATTTGAACCGGACCTACAACTTTTTCAGGTTGGGTGCTTTCAGGTGTATAAATATTGAACATTCCATCTTTGTACGTAATTCGGATATTTTGGTTTGCGGGATAGTTGCCGATTAAAATTTTGTTGTCATAAATCTGCGTATCGCCTGTACCAAAAATTGTTATGTCGTTATATTGATAAGTTCCAAAGTTTGTAGTGCCGATTCCGACTCTCACTACTTGTGATGATGGGGCACTCTGAATAACTGCCTGCTGAGCTGCTTGTAAGGTTGCAGCAGGGATTATTGGCATAAATTGTGCCTGAGTTGGGGCTATTGTCATAAAGCTCATTAAAATTGAAGTTAGTAGTATTTTTTTCATAACTCAATTATATGACAAAAAAATTTTTATTACTCTTTTATAAGTGCATAAAATTTATATAGCTGCCTACCAAAATTCTCGTCATCAAGAGATTTTATCAACTCTTCTTTTATTTTTTGGTATTCTCTGTGATGATTAAAATTATTTTATATTAAAATTATTTGACATCGGGTGAATGTTGTTTAAGCCGGTCACAAGTGAATTAAAACTATATCCCCAAGGGGTTTGATGGTGATGTGTCAGGTAATATTTTTTGATTAAATCTAAATAAATTGAATAGTCTTTACCTAAGTACTTCAATAGCAGCTCTGTCGGGAGATTTCCGGCTCCTCTTCCCATGCCAAAAGCGGTAGCATCAACTGAAAAAGCTCCGAGTTCTATTGCCATAATCGTGTTTGAAAATGCGAGTTGAAGATTATTGTGTGCGTGAAAACTAATACGCTCAAATCCGCAAGCTTCAAGTTTTTTGTAAATATTTTCAACATCTTTCGGCATAAATGCCCCAAAACTGTCCGCAAAATAAATTGATGTTAAAATTTCTTTATTTTTCCAGTTTTTTAATAGTTCATAATCCTCAAACTTGTCTGCCGTCATAAGGTGTAAAAACACTTCAAACCCTTGCGCGTGAAAACTTTCCACTGCATCAATTGCTGTATGAATTTCGTGTGGATAGCAGGCAATTCTTACAAAATCCGCTTTTTTGCTAACTTCTGTAATATTTTTTGCATCAAGCATAACGCCGATTTTTATTTTTTGGTGCTCAGATTTATTTATGCAATTGGGGAATTTATACCCCACCTCAAAATAATCAATATCTGATAACTCAGCAGTTTTTAGGGTTTGCAGAATACACTCATCTGAAAAATTCCACTTGTTTAAATGTCCACCATCGCGCAAAGTACAGTCTAAAATTTTTACCATAGTCGGATTATAGCATAAAAGAAATGAAGCAGCTAAGTTTGTAGATGCGAAGACGCCAAGATGCAAAGAGGCGAAGTCTGTATCGGAAGAAGATACTAAGTTACTAGGACACTAAGGTCGTATCAGGAATAAAAAGTCGATAGAAGTAGGGCGGGGTACCTACCCCGCCGTCATGGTTTGTTATTATATAATGATGACGGGTTAGGTATCACGCCCTACTGTGCTACTGTGCTCGCTTAAATGCTTTTTACCAATATATGAGATATGAACAAATGTTGTCACAGAGGGTTACGTGTGTAGCACATATTCCAATTCCATATAATACCCGCCTTTCAACAAATCAAAAAACTGCCGCGATACATTCGGAGCAATTGCCTCAACCCATTCTTTATCAAGATAAATTCCTTCAACAAATCTTGCGAAAAGTTCGCAAGGTTTTTCATAATATTTTTTGTATTTGTTAATTCGAGCAGAAATTCGAGCTTGTTTTTTCTGATATGAATGCAGTCTTATATATGCCGTAAATGCAGGTGGCATATCGATAAAATCTCTTTCAATATTGTCGATTGAATAAAGTTTTGTTATCTTTTTGAAAAATCCACCTTCTATAAGCTTAACTCTATCATATTTCAACAAATAACGAGCGTTTGAACGCTTTATGTACCTGTCAAATTCTTTGAACTTTTTGGAACGCATAAATTTTGGATAATATTTTTTTACCTCAGTTTCATACTCTTTAATTTTCTGCTTAACCCTGTCTTTATGTTCAAAAAGCCTTATGCAGAGCGAATTATTATCGACAAAATTCGTAACTTTTATCAACTCAGCTTTATACAATGGATTGTTTGATTGAAATAGAACCTCCAAACTTCCCCCCGTTTTGTTCATGTCCGGTTCTAGTTTTGAGTGAATATAGTGGGCAAATTCGTGCAAAAGCGTTGGAACAAGTCGACTTTCAGGAATATTTTTTGAAATATCAATTCTGTTTTTCAAGAAAAATCCTTGGTGCCCGCGCGCTTTTGTCGTTGTGTGCACTGTTAAACCAAGTGATTTAAAATATTTTATCAATTCATTTGCGTCCATAAAAAAATTATACATTAAAAAAGTTTTCAAAACAGTGACAAAACAGGTTCAACCACTTGAAAAAGCTTTTAACACATGGTATCATAAAATTGTGTTAGTATTAAACGGAGTGTGAATATGGCAAAAATTTTAGTTACAATGCCTGATGAATTTCTGCATAGAATAGATGGAGTTGCAAATAGTGAACAGAGAAGTCGAAGTGAACTTATCAGAGAAGCTCTTCGCTCATACATGAAGCGCTCTAATATAAAAGCCCCGCAAAAAGCAGCAGAAGAAGCAAAAGTTTTAGAAACTCTGCTTGGCTAGATCTGAAATATTATTGTCCTGTAAAAATAAATTATGAAATATTGTAAACTTTTACTCAACATGCACTTGTCAAAAAATCATGTTCAGTAAAAAATACATGCGGGAAGGACTAGAAATATGATAGTAGGAAGAATAACGTACGACAGCACAAGACAACGACAAAAGCAAGTGGGAAATTTATCCCCTAAGCAAGTGCCCCCTTCTTCCGAGTTCATGTCTTCAAAAAATTTAATAAACGAGAGACCTTTAAAAAGTAATCTAAACGATTTATCTTTTAAAGGTCTTTCTTTTAAGGGGGAAACAGTTGCAACAACTCAACCGCAAAAAACAGCAACCAAACGCCAAAAAGAAGATAAAATGAAACCTCTTCTTTATACAGTGGGAGCTCTTTTAGCAACAGGTTTGGCATTGAGATTTGCTCCGAGATATAAAGACGCAGGAACATACAGTATTAACGAGTTTAAACAGTTTTCTCAAAAATATTTAGGAATTACAAAAGATAAATTTGGCAATTCTATTCAATCTTCCATTGGTGAAGAATTATTAGAACACGCCCAAAAGTCCAATTTAACCTCCGAAATGGTTAAAATTGACGGGGACAAAATTTCATTTAAGAAAAAAACAATTCCTCAATTAATTTGGGATGGTTTAATTTATCCTGTAAAAGTTTTGCCAGCAGATATTCTAAACGGAGCAGTAGAATTAATTGGTAAAATTAAACCGTTCAAAAACTGGGCACAAAATACTTTACAAAAACCTTTATTTCAAAATATAAGACAACGTTCTAAAATAGATGCTGAAACAAACTCTTTGCGCGGACTTTTTGAAACAATGGGAAGTATTAAAAATTTGCCTGACAACGAAAAATCTGCAAAAATGTTTGAACGTTCTGTAAAAATGTTTGACCCTAAAACAGGAAATTATGATACAAAACACGAACGCTCTTTAAACAGACTTGTTTCAGGTTTGCCACCTGCAATTTTCTTGGCAAATGATGCATACAACTTGTCCAGAATGATGGATGACGACAAAAATTCAGCAACTCATGAACAAAAAGTTCGTTTTAACCAAGAAATGGCAAGAATTGGCTTTAATGCATATATTACGCTTGTTACATTAGGTGCTTTGAACAAATACATTAACAATTCTAAAATGGGTATTATGTTGATGACAGCATTGACAACCCTTACAACAGAAGCATTTTCACGTGTAATTAACGGAAAACATATTACAAGATTAACACCGGAAGAAGCTCGTAAAGAGAACGAAAAAAATCACGCTCCGGAAGCTCAAATTAAACCGGATTTGTCATTTAAAGCCACAGAGAAAAAAGAAAAAGCTGATAAAGAAAATGTTCAAAAGCCTTTATTGTCAATTGGAACTGTTGGTAAAGCTGTTGGTACAATTATTGTCGGCGGATTTGCAATAAAAGGAGCTAGAAAAATCTCCGCAGTCGACAATGCTTGGAAATCATTCTCCGGCTTCTTCAAAAACCATTACAACAAATTAACTCAAATTGAAGATTACAAAATTTCAAAAGACAAATTTGAAAATATTACAAAAGTATTGGAAGAAAACGGCTTCACTGCTCTTGCAGAAAAATATAAAAAAGTTGCAAAAACATCAACAAATGCAGATGGTTCAGTAAGTTTAGGGAAAAAAGATAAAAAAATCAAACCAGCTGTAAACTTTGTATTAGCCCCATTCAAATTCATCTGGAAATATGGAACTTTACCATACAAAATGGCGAATGACGCAGTAGAAATGGTCGTAAAATTATTCTCAAAAAGCGCACCAAAAGCGGCAGCTAAAAAGCCGGATGAACTTTCCGCTCTAGCAAAGAGTGTTGATAATATCAAAGATATGGCAGATAAATATGCTGAAGGTAAAATTACCAAAAAACAATTCCACGATTATGTAACAGATAATACATTGAAAGCTTTCAACGTTGATACAATGTCAAATGTTTCAAACAGCGAACTTTCTAACATTGCAAAAACCGCAGCACTTGCCGCAACTATTTGGTTCTTGATGACAGATAACTACAACATGGTTATGTTGAAATCAAACGGTAACGATGTTGAAGGCGCAAAAACTAAATTCAAAGAAAGATTTGTTCAGGAAGGTTCAAGATTGTTCTACCAAACATTATTGATTGACTTGTTTAATAGCACATTCAGTAAACAATATCATCAATCATTGTTCGGCATGAGTTGGATTACCTTGACAAATACAACAATCGGCGAATGGTTGACAAGAAAATCTGTCGGCGTACCTGTTGGAACACATTCTCGCGATCAACTTCTTGCAATTGAAGAAAAACAAGAAAAAGCAACAGGCTTTACTAAAAAATATTATGACTTTATGAAACGCTTGACCGGCAAACGTTCAATCAAAACCTATGAAGTTGCTCAAAAAAAGAATTAAAAAAGATTAATTATCAATAGTTGAAATATTAATAATTAATCTTTTGGACAATTTACTTAGCCATATTTCTTAGGCGTATTTTAAATTTGTTTAAACGCCTCAGCAATTGACTTGTTGTAATCAGGTCTTAAAATACCTTTTTCTGTAATAATTCCGGCAATAAGTTCGTGTGGAGTTACGTCAAATCCCGGGTTGATAACTTTTACATCAGGAGCACAAATAATTTTGCCATTAATGTGTGTAACTTCTTCATGCGAACGTTCTTCGATTACGATTTCATCACCTGTTTTTATGCTTGTGTCAATTGTTGACAAAGGAGCAGCAATATAGAAGGGAACATTATGATATTTTGCGGCAATTGCAACTGTATAAGTTCCGATTTTGTTTGCAGTATCACCGTTTGCGGCAATTCTGTCTGCGCCCACAACAACCATATCAATCATACCTTTTTTCATAAAATATGAGCACATTCCGTCAGTAATCAAAGTTGTCGGAATTCCGTCCATTGTAAGTTCAAATGTCGTAATTCTTGCACCTTGTTGGCGAGGACGAGTTTCGTCTGCAAAAACCTGAATTGTCGGATCATTTGCAAATGCTGAACGCACAACGCCCAATGCTGTTCCATAACCTACTGTTGCAAGTCCACCGGCGTTACAGTGAGTCAAAATGGTTGCGCCTTTTGGAACAACTTCTGCACCGTAATCACCGATTTTCTTGTTAATTGCAATATCTTCGTTTTCAAGTCTGATTGCGTTTTGTTTCAATTCTTCCACAATTCCTGCAATATCAGATTTCGAATTTTTGATAATTTCTTTTTGTTTTTCGCAAGCCCACATTAAATTAACCGCTGTTGGGCGAGAAGTTGCCATGTAATCAGCTTTTTCCAATAATTGTTTTACAAATTCGTCACGAGAAAGTTCTTTTTTCGCAAGTTCTTGCGCATAAAGCACAACCCCATGAGCTCCTGCCACACCGATTGCCGGAGCGCCACGAACAATCATGGTTTTGATAGCGTCAAACATACCTTGTCCTGTTGTAATATTTACGTACTTAAACTCGTACGGCAAAACAGTCTGATCTACCATTTTTGAATAATTATCTACCCACTCTATTGTTTTTATTTTTGAATGAAATTCTGCCATTATTTTTCCCTTTTTTCTATTGTGTTAATAAAATCTATTACATAAAATGTTAAAAAACCTGTGAAAGCGTTTACTGTTGCCGACAAAACACCCATAAATAAAGAAATTACAACCAACAAAAAGAAAGTTGCATTTCCGAGCATAAACCCGACGCCGACGTTTGCTGCGATATGGAAAAGTTTCATCAATATTACGGATATCGGAACATAGATTATCGAAAACCCTAAATATGATACAAATCCTGCGATTGCACCTGTTATAATGCTATCTTTCATTGAATCGAGCGACAAACAGTTGTATTTCACCAACAACCAAATTACAAGCGGAGCGATAAAGCAAATTAAAAAAATAAAAGATAAAATTCCTAAATATGGAATTAACGTAATCGCACCTAAAATTGCGCCAAAAAATGCGCTCAAAATCGCAATTTGTTTAAGTAAAATAAAATTTATGTTCATAAGAATTATCTTAGCACAACTGAACGGGTATGGCAAATAGCAATAGCAATTGAATCCACTGTATCATCAAGTTTAGGAAGATCTTCCACGCCCAGCGAGAGTTTAACCATCTGTTCAACCTCTTTTTTATCAGCCCTTCCGTACCCTGTCAAAACTTGCTTAACTTCCATCGGAGTGTATTCATAAATTGGCACTTTATACTTTTCCAAAGCGGTCAATATAACCCCTCTTGCGTGCGCAACAGGCATGACTGTTGTTCTGTTCCGGAAGAAAAATAGTTTTTCAATTGCAGCACAATCAGGTTTATACCTATCAATAATTGTGTTCATATCTTCCCAAATTTCAAGAAGCCTTGCGGTTTCTTTGGAATTTTTTTCGGTCTGAATAGATCCCGAATGGAGCAGAACAGAATTTTCGCCATCAAACTCAATGAGCGAATAACCAACAATTCCAATTCCCGGATCTATGCCTAAAATCTTCATAATTAGATTATAGCATAAAAGCGGAATTAGATGGCAAGAGGCATAAATGCAAAGTCTATATCAAGGGAAGATACTAAGTTACTAGGGCACTAAGGTCGTATCGTCTTTTACAATCTTAGCTGCCGCGCTTCCTAGATGCCTAGCTGCTTTATACAGCCTTGTCATCTCATCATCAAATAGCCCAACAGAATAACCCCTTAAGGCAATGTTTCATGCCGGTCATAAAGTACATAATCTAGTATGGTTTTTTAAAATTATATTTTTGGGGTTTTTAGAAAAAAGCCCACAAGGAGGTAAAAAATGACAATTAAAAAACTTACTGTGGCAGCTGCAATTGCCGTTGGGATAGCAACGTGTTCCTTGAATCAAGCAATGGCGGCTTGTCCTTGCACAACACCGGAAACGCCGGCACCTTGTGCAGAACCGCTACCTGTTGTTACAGGACCTGCATGTCCTTGTGAAACAGTTAAGCCAAACACTTGTACAAAGTGTAAAAAAGCAATGCCGGACTGTGATTGCAAAAAGCAAAAAGCAGCACCTTGCGATCCATGTGAAAAACCGAAAAAATCAGACTGCGGTTGTCCTGATGAAATAAGTTGCGACAAACCGGCTGATCCTGCTTGTGCAATCTGTCCGCAAACAGGAAAACCTGACAGAAAAGATATGAAACAGGTTTACGGTTATCCAAACGCAATTTATGGCACAAACAACTACGTTGGACAACCTGCAAACTCTATCTTTTCAACAGACACACCTCACGCAACAACCGCAAGAGCACTGTCATCAGCTATTAACGGAACAACTGTTGCAACAGACGGACAAGTTACGGGAGCAGCTACTCAAATGCCTTGCTTAAACGAAGCTCCAACTCGTCACAATGGTATTCCTATTGACAGAAACGAAAAAATTATGGACGGAAACAACTGCCCAATCGATTTTCAATCAACAAACTCAATTGATGCAGTGAAAAAAACTTTCGTACCCTATGAAATCCCAAACCAAATAATGCAAACAACAGGTGCGGCAGCAAACCTCGGTGGTTGCCAATTCCCTGACGTTCCAAACGGTTTTTGGGCAGCATGTGATATCGACAAACTTGCAATAAATGATGTAGTTGTCGGCTATCCTGACGGCTACTTCAAACCAAACAGACATATTTCACGTGCGGAATTTGCAACAATTTTGGTTAAAGGTTTCAACCTAGACAAATGCGATATGCCTCGCGAAGGTTTGTTTAAAGACGTACCTCGCAGCAACTGGGCTAACGCAGCTATCGCAAAAGCTGTGGACGAAGACTTGTTGAAAGGTTATCCTGACGGAAACTTCAAGCCGAACCACCCTGTAACTCGTGTGGAAGCTTTGACAACAATCGCAAAAGGTATGACTTGCGACATCGACCAGTGTAAAGCTGATGAAATCCTAAGCAAATACGCAGATGGTGCATCAATTCCAAACTGGGCAAGAATTCCGGTTGCAAAATCACTTGAAAACGGTGCCCTTAAAGACATGCCAAATCCAAATATGATTATGCCTAACAAAGAAGCTTCTCGTGCAGAAGTAGCATCAATGATGCAAACAGTTCGTGTAGCTTTGGGTTACGACACAAACCCTAAAACTGCAAACAACATTTGTCCGGCTTGTCCTGTAAACAAAAACGCTTTCGTTGAAAACGAAGAAATCGTGAAAATTCCGACATTGAAGGTTAAAATGATTGATCAATTGACAGCAAAATCATCTCACGTCGGTCAATATTTCAGAGCAAACACTCTTGAAGACGTTACAATCAACGGCGTAACTTACCCTTGCGGTTCAACCGTAACTGGTCAAGTAGTAGAAGTTATCAGACCATCAGGTTGTGATAAAGGTGCTTTGAAATTGTCTTTCACTGACATCAAAAACGGTGATTGCAAAACGAAATTACCTAAACAAATTCTACAAGCCCAAGTTAACAAATCAAAACAGGTAAACCCTGTTGCAAGATTAGTTGAAATGCCGTTCACATTAGCAGGTTCACTTGTTGGTGTAGCAGGTAGAACTGTTGGTGGTGTAGTTACAAACCTTGGTAACGCCGTAGAAAACGTTTCTAACGACGCAGGTTACATGCTAGGTCACGCATTCCAAGGTCAATTCGGTGCAGCAGCTCGTAGCTTAGGCGACGGCTTGTGGGAAACTGTTAAAGCTCCGGTTGACGTAACAAGAACCGCATTGTCAGGTACAATGGGCTTATTCCAAACCACAGGCGACGAATTTGCTTACCTTGTTGACCCTCGCGGATACAAAATCTCCGCAGTTAATCCAAGAGAACACATTACTATCGCATTCGGTTGTAATGAATAGGTACTAATATCTATTATATTTTAGATAGTAGTGCCAGATAGATACTAAGATGCCTAGATGCAAAGAGGCAAAGTCTATTAAGGGAATAAGTTATATTTACCTGAAAAGACCTTAAAGCCTTAGAGCCCTAGTAACTTAGTAACTTAAAAAAGAACCGACACAGTACTAATTGTTCGAAGCCTGAGGGAAACCCGATGTCATTAACGTGATGTCGGGTTTTCTCTTTGCAATAAGAATTCAATATAAATTTATAAAAAAATGGGAACTTTTTCAAATTCCCATTTTCTATTATTCTTCAATTATTCCTCAATTGTTGTTGCAACATTTTGGTTGATAATCTTTTGTGCTATCGGTTGATCTTTTTCCAGCAAACTTAAATATAATAACTTGTTAGCTGTTGCCTGATCTAAGTCTATAAACTTACCTCCGGCCTTGACATCACTTGCTGAAACAATTTTTACATTCGCATTGATTGTCAAATCTCCGTATTGAAGGTGTACCGGAACAACGTCACCGACTTTCAATTTTCCTTTGTGGGTTAATGATACCCCACCTCTTGAAATATCTGAGATTGAAATTATATTACTGCTTGATTCAAATGTAATCGGATTTTGGTTTTCCATTGTATTGAATCTCATATATTGACGTTTGTCGATTGAGTCAACCCTGTCACTTACAACACGTTGTTTATAAACGTCCTTGAAGTCAACTTTTCTTTCCGGTTCTGGTTCAGGGGTTGGTTTTGGTTCTGGTTCAGGGTCTGGTTTTGGTTCCGGATCAGGATCCGGATCAACATCTGTATCTGTATCGTTATCAGTATCCATATCAGTATCGGTATCAATATCTGAATCTAAGTCAGTGTCTGAATCCAAATCTGTGTCGGTATCTGTATCAGAATCTGTATCAATATCTGTGTCTGTGTCAGTATCGGTATCGGTGTCAGTATCTGTGTCGGTATCCGTATCCATATCGGTATCGGTATCGTTATCAGTGTCTACATCTGTGTCGGTATCAATATCTGAATCTAAGTCAGTATCTGAATCCAAGTCTGTGTCGGTATCTGTATCAGAATCTGTATCAATATCTGTGTCTGTGTCAGTATCGGTATCGGTGTCAGTATCTGT
>CAKUZO010000002.1 GCA_934717895.1 uncultured Candidatus Melainabacteria bacterium
CGAATAAGTTAGCAAAACTTGAAGGAAATTCAAACGGCGATGTTTTGTTGCTAGGCAAAGCCGGTGGTTTAGGTTCAAAATGCTCAATTGAGTTAGGCGGAAAATGCCTTACAGCTGCATTCACTCCAAGCCCATTAACAAGAGCTGAGTGCGAAGCTGAAAAAATATACGGTTGTTGGTATGAACGAGACTACTGGGCTGGAGCTGTAAAACAATGTGGGGGAGTATCTAAAATGCCAACTTATGATGATTTAGCAAAACTAGCAACAGAACTCTACAAAGGTAACCCAAAAGTTGGGAAGAATACTATATTTGATAGTCGAATATTCCAATTAGACACCTCAAAAGCCGCATCTCTGGGCTTTGGTAATTCGTCTTTCTGGGTTTGGTCGGGTGAACCGCAATGGACCCGTGGCTTCTATAAAGATGGCACGAGTTGGGACAACTACCACGGCGGCAGTTTGATTCAGGCGATGTGTGTCGGTGAATAACTTAATCATTTCATAATTTAATCATTTAGCGTATTCGTAATTTGATAATACAAGCTTATACATTGCTGAATGCTAAAAAATCCCCAATTAGGGGATTTTTTATTTTAGTTAAGATTGTTTAACCTCTAGATTATATATTATTTTTATTTTTATCGCTTCCGCCTAGAGAAGATAGCAATAATAAGGTTAATGCAACGCCAGCGGCTCCTATGCCCCATTTGCCAGGGTTTTTCTCAATCGAAGATTGGAGTGATTTCCACCAACTGCTTGTTGTTTCTGTAAGTTTTTCGGTTGGTTTTTTTGCTTTTTCAGCAATAGCACTACCTGTTTCTTTGATTTTTTCGGTTGCCTTGCTGGCTGTTTCTTCTATGGCCTCAATACCTTTTTTAGCGGTTTCTTTAAGAGATTCCATTATTCTTGTAAGTGTTGCTTGTATTTGAGATGTTTGAGAACCCGATGTTGCAACTGCCGAAGTAGTTGCTTTTGGCTTTGGTACATGAACCGCTTGTGTTGTGGTTGCCGTTACAGGGGCTTTTGGTGGTTTTGGTGCATGAGCTGACTGTGTTGTGGCTGTCGTTGCAGGGGCTGTGGTAGCTTGTTGTGCTGCATTTTCAGCGTTTTTAGCAATTATTTGTGCTGCCCTTTCATCTGCAATTACTGCCCCTGATTTTGGCGGTTTAGTATATGTTGTTCCGTGCTCTTGCGCATATTGAGACCAAGTATGTTTTTTGCGTGGAGCAATCTGAACTGTGTCATTTGCTAATGGTTGCAAGTTTGAAGAATTGAAATTTTCTAAGAATTTTTGGGCTTGTGCTTTTGTGTAAAAACATCTTGCCGGTTCTCCTTTCGGTTTTACTTCATATAAACCGTTTGATAATTTAGAAATATTTGTTTCCATAAATATTACCTTTTCCCCTTTCCTTTTTATATTTATGCTGCAATATTTAAGATGTCGCCTTCATAAATTGGTTTTGTTGTATTCCAATGTTTTTCGTCAAACTCATATTCGTTCTTCGCAACTAATCTTTCAGTTTCTTTCAAGATTTCTGCATCTGTTGGTTTGTAATTCTCGTCAATTGCTTCGTTTTTAGCAGTTTGAGCTTTTTTGTATTCTTCAATTAGATTTTTCTCAGCGATATTCCAGAAAGAATCTCCTTTTTTAACCTTATATTTGCCGTCTTTAAACTCGCCAACGCCTATTTCAGAAGATTTTTCAGGTTCTGTTGGAGTTGTCGGAGTTGGAGCTGTTGTATTTGCCGGTGTGTCTTCTTTAACAGGAGCTGTTGCAGCAGTTTCCTTCTTTGGAGCTTCCGATTTTGGTGTTTCCGGTTTTACAGCGTCGTCTTTTTGGCCGCCTTTGCAAGCTTGAACTGCTGTTATAACTGTACCAATTGCCAAGGCTGTAAGTGCTCCCCATTTACCTACTTTTTTCAAAGTTTTTAATGTGTTGCTCTTTTTTACGGTTTTGCAGTAGCTTTCATATCGTTTTGCAAGTTCCGGATTATTTTTTAATTTTAAACTGTTCTGTTGAGTTTTTGTTTTTGTGGCAGTTTGCATTTTGTCTGTGCCAACTGCTTCTGATGTTATCGGAGCCTCTTGGATTGTTGTTTCCACAGCCGGAGTGTTTGCAATATTGTCTGAAAGATATGAGCTTGTTGGTTCTATATATTTTGGTTTTGTTGGTATACTCGGTGTTAAAGTTATAGTTTGTTGTGCTGCTTTTTCAGCGTTTTTAGCAATTATTTGTGCTGCTTTTTCATCTGCAATTACTGCCCCTGATTTTGGCGGTTTAGTATATGTTGTTCCGTGCTCTTGCGCATAATTTGCCCAAGTATATTTTTTGCGTGGAGTAATTTGAACGGTGTTGTTTGTCTGTGGTTGTACTGTTGGTTGTTGGATAGCCGGTTGTTGAGCAACTGTTGGTTGCGCGTTGGAAACAGTCGGTTGTGCTGTTGGCTGTTGGATAACCGGTTGTTGAACCGCAGTCGGTTGTACTGTTGGTTGTTGGATAACCGGTTGTTGAATCGCTGTTGGTCGCGCGTTGAAAACAGAAGCTTGTCCGGTTATTGAATTATGATACTGTCTTTCTGCAAACTTTTGTGCTTGATCTTTTGAATAAAATACGGCTGTCGGATTGTTTCCAAATTTTACTTTCCATAAGCCATTTTCTTTTTTGACTGCATTATTAACAGCTTCGTTCATTTCATTCCAATTTATACGCACTCTGGCTTCGTTTTGTTGTGGCGGTACCCATAAATTGCCTGTAAAATTCCAGCCTGTAACATTGTTCAAATCCATAATTTTCCTCTTTTCCTCGTTTTCTTACATTTTTACCAAGATGAAATCAGCCTTCCGCAACGTCTTTGAATAATAAACTCAACTGTTTGCAATCATTCAAAGTCATTTGCAAAATACTTAATTTTTCATGTTAAAGTGATTAATTATCCCCTTGTACTAATATAAAAACTTTTTTGAGTTGAAAATTGCTTTTTTGAAATTTCGAACGGTAATAAAACTTAACATTCTTTTTAAAAGATACGTATGGCAAGAGCTACCGGTTCAATTCTATAATCTTGCTCAATTTAGGAACTTATGCTATAACAAGGTTATGAAAAACTTTGCAATTTGCTACAATCAGGAAATATTACATTCAGTAGAAATCAAGGACAAATTAGCTCAAATCCTTGCTCAAAAAGGGGTTATAGCTCAAATATTAGATATTGATAACCTTAAAGGTGGGTTTGATTTCGTTTTTGTAATCGGCGGCGATGGTACGATTTTAAAGACGGCTAGGTTTTATGCAAAGTTTAAAACTCCCGTTTTTGGGGTAAATCTTGGACGTTTAGGGTTTCTTTCTCAGTCTTCAAAAGAGGAAATAGAAAAATCTGTCGATAAAATTTTGGCAAATGAATATATTATTGAAGATAGAATAATGCTTGAAAGCGGGAATTTTACGGCTCTGAATGATTTTGTTATTAAGGGTTGTGACTTTGGAAGGACGTCGAGTTTTTCATTGAAGATTAATGACAAATTTGTTTGTGATTATTTGGCGGACGGAATTATTGTTTCAACACCGACCGGCTCCACAGCTTACGGGCTTTCGGCAGGAGGACCAGTTTTGGCTCCGTCGTTAAATGCTTTTGTAATTGTCCCAATTTGCCCTCATACGCTTACTGCAAGACCAATTGTAGTGCCGGATTGTGAAAAAATTACAGTTTGTACTGACAAAAAATCAAAGTATGTGCTTTCTACTGATGGACAGGAACTCTTTGAGTTTGACAATGAAATTGAAATAAAAAAATCTGTTTATACAGCGAAATTAGCCCTTTTAGGAAATTTTGAGTTCTACTCCATTTTACAAAACAAACTCCATTGGGCAATGCCGCCGGCGTATGCTAAATAAGTGAGTGGTGAATTGTGAGTAGTGAATGGAGCATAACAAGTGCTAGTGCACTAGAAATTACTTCCGAGCAACGCGAGTTATTTGAACTACTCACAATTCACCGTTCACCACTTACGACCAATAATTATTAATTTTTGTTCATAATTATTCAAATTTTCTTGTACATTTTTTCTATTTAAAATAGTATGTTAGTATATTATAAAGTCGATAATACTATAATTATATAAAGAGGTAAAAAAAGTGGAAAATTTCGTATCAGACATCTTTGCTAAAAAAGATAATTCAGCAAGTAATGATCAAACTCAAAGACCTCCTGTAAACCCTACTAAAATCAAAGTTATTGGTGTAGGTGGCGGCGGCGGAAATGCTGTTAATCGAATGATTAAAGCCGGTTTATCAGGTGTAGAATTCTGGTTGATGAATACAGATTTACAGGTTTTGGAATACGGTCAAACAAAGAACAGAATTCAATTAGGTTCTAAATCTACATCAGGACTTGGTGCAGGCGGAGATCCTTCGGTAGGTGAAAAAGCTGCTGAAGAAGCTCAACAAGAAATCACCGAAGCTCTTGACGGTGCTGATATGGTATTTATCACTGCCGGTATGGGCGGCGGAACAGGAACAGGTGCTGCTCCGGTTGTTGCTAAAATCGCTAAGGAATTAGGTATTTTGACAATCGCAGTTGTTACTAAACCTTTCAGCTGGGAAGGTCGTAAAAGACAAAATCAAGCTAACCAAGGTTTGGAAAAACTTAGAGAAGCTGTTGATGCTGTTATCGTTGTTCCTAACGACAAATTGTTGCAAGTCGTTGATAGACAAGTGTCTTTGACAGAAGCATTCGTAATTGTTGACGAAGTTCTATTGAGAGGTGTTCAAGGTATCTCTGATATCATCACAGTTCCTGGACTTATCAACGTTGACTTTGCTGATGTTAAGTGTGTAATGCAAGCTTCTGGCTCTGCATTGATGGGTATTGGTCGCGGTCAAGGTGAAGGAAGAGCTGTTAAAGCTGCTGAAATCGCTATCAATTCACAATTGCTTGAATCTTCAATCAATGGAGCAACTGGCGTAATCGTTAATATTACAGGTGGACCTGATATGACATTGCACGAAATCTCAGATGCTGCAAATATTATCCATGATGCAGTTAATGACGACGCAACTGTTATTATCGGTACTGCCGTAAACGAAAATATTCAAGGAGAAATCCAAATTACTGTTATTGCAACCGGTTTTGAAATGAAAAACCAACAAAAACCGGAAGAAAAGACAAGTGCTAAGCAATTGAGTGCTTCTGACTTCTTTGCAGGAACATTCAATAATGGTGCAAATTCTGCAATGCCTTCTCAATCGCAACAAGTAAGAAGAAGTTCAATGCCGGAAGTTTCTTCAAGCTTCACAAACATTGAAATTCCAGATTTCTTAAAAAAATAATTCACACTAATTGAAGTGAAGTATGAAAAAGTTTAAGAGGTGATTCGTTCACCTCTTTTTTTACGTGAAAATTAATAATAAGTGTAATTAAGTCAATATTAAAAATTGTAAAATTGCTACTGATGTAATACTTTGGATTGATGAATTTTTGTAAAAAAGTGGTATAATATAAATAGAAAGGTGAATTGAGTTTATAAAAAATAAATATTAGTTTCGCTGCGGGTGCGGAATTGTAATCAGCCGATAATTATTTTGTTATATATACAAAATATCAGAAAGGCAGAAAAGAAAATGAGCAACTTACAATTTCAAAACGACTTAGACCGATTGACAGAAGTTTTACCCGAAAAGGTAAAAAAGCACATCTCTTATGAAAAAATGGAAGATGTAATCGAAATTGTCTTGGATATCGGCAGAACCCCGGAAATTCGTCATGCCGGCGGAAAGATTGAGTATCTTGGCGACGAGTTTGTGACAGATGAAGATATAAATTATATTACGAGTCGAATTCAAGAATTTACGTCAGATAATAGGTCTGGTATTCCCGGAACTCTTCACCGTATCAGTGCGATTAGAAACAGACAAGGGAAGGTTATTGGCTTGACTTGCCGTATCGGTCGTGTTGTAACAGGTACGATTGCTTGTATAAAAGATATTTGTATGATGAACAAAAGTATTTTGTTCCTCGGACGCCCTGGTGTCGGTAAAACGACAAAATTAAGAGAAATTTCTCGTCTTGTTGCCGATGAACTTGGGAAACGAGTTGTCATTGTAGATACTTCAAACGAAATTGCGGGCGATGGAGATACTCCGCACCCTGCAATCGGGCATGCACGTCGTATGCAAGTTACTCAGCCCGAGTTTCAGAAGGATATTATGATTGAGGCGGTTGAAAATCACACCCCTGAGGTTATCGTTGTCGATGAAATTGGTACAGAGGCAGAAGCACAAGCCGCACGTACCATTGCAGAACGTGGGGTTATGTTGATTGCAACCGCTCACGGTAATAGTTTGGAAAACCTTATCAAAAACCCGACATTGTCGGATTTGGTCGGTGGAATTCAATCCGTTACATTGGGTGATGATGAGGCTAAACGAAGAGCTTCACAAAAAACGGTTTTGGAGCGTGAAAAACAACCGACTTTTGATGTTGTAATTGAAATTTTAGACAGAAATACGCTTGCAGTCTACAAAGATACGGCAGAAGCGGTTGATTATATTTTGAGAGGTTGGCCGATTAGACCAGAGATTAGAAAGGTTGATAAGTCTTATGAAGGCGAAATACCTTTGATAAATCCACAAAAATCTGAACCCACAATTACTGATATACCCAAAGAAATCAACAAATTGGAACAAAAAATTCAGCCCGAACATAATACGGACAGTTTGAAATTTTCGTTTTCAAGACAAAAATATGTAGATGAAGTAAAAGGATTTAAGAAGATTTATCTTTATGCGGTTTCAAGAACGATTGTGGAAAAAGTAATCGAACGCTTGAACTTGAATGCAGAAATTACTCGCAACTTAGATGAGGCAGATATTGTTATTGCTCACAAAAACTTTATCAAAGGTGGAGCAAAAGTTTTGAGTACTGCAAACGATTACAGATTGCAGATATTTTATGTAAAAACAAATTCTATGGCTCAAATTCAAAAGGTTTTGAAAGAAGCATTGCAAATTACAGAAGCATCTGAAACTCTTTGCGGATATTATGATGATGCAGAAAGAGCTTTGGACGAGGCAAAAGCTGCTATTAATAAAATTCTTGCCGGAACCGAATCAGTTGAATTGCAACCTCAAAATCAACATATTAGAAAACTTCAACACGAACTTGTAGAACAACATAATATGACGAGCAAGTCAATTGGGGAAGGCACAAACAGACACTTGCGGATAGTTGGCGGAAAAGATTTTCACAATTAATTTTTTAAAATAAAACTATACATATTTCTTTTTTCATGATACAATACGCACATCAAAAGTGTTTATTATATGAATATGAAAGGAGAATAACATGAGTGCAAAACGTGTATGGTTGTTCAAAGAAGGCAATGCAGATATGCGTAATCTTTTGGGTGGCAAAGGTGCTAACCTTGCAGAGATGACAAATTTAGGTTTGCCAGTTCCACCGGGGCTTACGATTACCACAGAAACCTGTATGGATTACATTAACCATGGCAATAAAATGCCAATAGGGCTTATGGACGAGGTTAGAGAAGCTCTTCATACTATTGAAAAACAAGCAGGGAAAAAATTTGGTGATGCTGAAAATCCTCTTTTAGTTTCTGTTCGTTCAGGTGCAAGACTTTCAATGCCAGGCATGATGGAAACTATCCTTAACTTAGGTTTAAATGACCAAACTGTTGAAGGTATGATTAAACTAACAAACAATCCGAGATTTTGTTATGACTCATATAGAAGATTTTTGACAATGTTCGGCTCTGTTGCTTGGGAAATCGACAGACAAAAATTTGAAGACTACCTAGACAAAATTAAAGAAGAAAAAGGCTACAAATCAGATACAGACCTAACAGCAGACGACTGGAAATCTTTAATTCAACCTTACAAAGACTTAATCAAAAAAGAAACAGGCAAAGATTTTCCGCAAGATCCATACGTTCAACTTGAAGAATCAATTGAAGCCGTATTCCGCTCATGGAATATTCCACGTGCCGTTGCATATAGAGAACATTACAAAATCGACCATAATTACGGAACTGCCGTAAATGTTCAAACAATGGTATTCGGCAACATGGGCGACGATTGTGCGACAGGTGTTTCTTTTACAAGAAACCCATCAACAGGTGAAAACAAATTCTATGGAGAATATTTGACAAATGCACAAGGTGAAGATGTTGTTGCAGGTATTAGAACTCCAAAACCTATCGCAGAACTTGAACACGAAATGCCTGAACTTTACAAACAATACGTTGATATCGCGAAAAAACTTGAAAAAGGCTACAAAGATGTTCAAGATATGGAATTCACAATCGAAAGAGGCAAATTGTGGATTTTGCAAACTCGTAACGGAAAAAGAACCGCAAAAGCATCAGTTAGAATTGCCGTTGAAATGTGCGAAGAAGGTATTATAGACAAAGAAAGAGCAGTAGAACTTGTTGATGCAAACCAACTATATCAAGTACTACTTCCTGACTTTGACCCGAAAGCTAAAAAAGAAGCACACAAAATAGCACAAGGTCTTGCAGCTTCCCCTGGTGCAGCAGTAGGTAAAATCGTTTTTGATACCGAAGAAGCAGCAGAACGAGGCAAAGCAGGTGAAAAAGTTATCTTGGTAAGAATTGAAACTTGCCCTGATGATATCCACGGTATGATTGAGTCACAAGGTGTTTTAACTCTTCGTGGCGGAATGACATCTCACGCAGCAGTTGTTGCAAAAGGTATGGGAAAACCTTGCGTTGCAGGTTGTGAAGACCTTTCAATCGATCTTAAAAATGAAACTCTAACAGCCGGTGACGGAACTGTTTACCACAAAAACGACGTAATCTCACTAGATGGTGGTACTGGCGAAGTTATGGACGGCGCAATTCATCTTGTACCGCCTACAATGGACGACAATTTCAAAAAATTGTTCGAATGGGTTGACGATATCAAATTGTTAGGCGTTCGTGCAAATGCAGATACACCGGCTGACGTTGCAAAAGCTCTGGAACTTGGTGCAGAAGGCGTTGGACTTTGCAGGACAGAACACATGTTTATGGATCCTGAAAGACTTCCTTGGGTTCAAAAAATGATTATAGCAGGCACTCCGGAAGCTCGAAAAGAAGCTCTGGAACACTTGCTCCCTATGCAATACAGCGATTTTCACGCAATGTTTAAAGCATTAGGCGACAAATCAATGACAATCAGACTTCTTGACCCACCTCTTCACGAATTCTTACCTGATAAAGAAGAACTTATCGCAAAAGTTGCTACTAAAAAAGCAAAGGGTGAAGATTACAAAGAAGATGAAAAGCTTCTAAACATCGTCGAAGCAATGTCTGAATCTAACCCAATGATGGGACTTAGAGGTTGCCGTTTGGGGCTTACATATCCTGAAATCAATGAAATGCAGGTTCGAGCAATCTTCTATGCTGCTTGTGACTTGAAAAAAGAAGGTTTAGATGTTAAACCTGAAATCATGATTCCACTTGTAGGGCACGTAAATGAACTTAAAACCGTAAAAGAAGTTTTAGAACGTGTTGCAAATGAAGTTATGGACGAAAAGAACGTCAGAGTCGACTATATGTTTGGTACAATGATTGAAATTCCTCGTGCTGCCCTAACAGCAGACCAAATTGCAGAATACGCAGAATTCTTCTCATTCGGTACAAACGACTTGACTCAGATGACTTTTGGCTTTTCAAGAGATGATGCGGAAGGCAAGTTCCTACAAAACTATGTAGAACAAAAAATCCTTCCAGCCAACCCATTCTCAACACTTGATCAAGAAGGTGTTGGACAATTGATGAAAATCGCACTTGACAAAGCTTTAAAAGTTCGTCCTCACCTTAAACGTGGTATCTGTGGGGAACACGGTGGCGATCCTGCATCAGTTAAATTCTGTCACAGAATTGGCTTGAACTATGTTTCTTGCTCTCCGTTCAGAGTTCCACAGGCTCGTCTTGCAGCAGCTCAAGCGGTAATTGAGTTCAAACAATCCAAAGACATCTCATTACCACTAGGTTGTAAGTAGGAACGGAGTCGTCCCCCACCCTTTAGGTGTTGGTGCGATTTAAAAGATAAGCGACTTCGTAAAGAGCTTGAAGCTCCACCCGTCCTTTGGGTGTTGGGACTACAAAAAACAGCTAAAAACAGGCGAGATAAATTATCTCGTCTGTTTTATTTATTGCACTATTTCCCAGAAAATGTTATAATATATTTATGGACACAGATTATTTAAAAGAAAAAGCAAATTGCCTAAGGAATGAAATGAACCACCTTTGGACAGGAATGTTTATTACAAGTGGTGGTGCTGTTGGTTTTTTAATATTACAAGAAAAAAACATATGGATTTATAGCTTTATCGTTACAGGCTTTTTATTAGCAAGCGTATTTTTGAATGCTTATATGGCTAGAAGAATAGAGCTATTTAAAGTTTTAAACAAATTTAACAATGGAGAAATTAAATAATGGAGAAAATGTTAGATATTTTAAGTCACACAGCAGTATTTATATTTATTGGTTATATATTTTATGCTATGCATAAAATGCACAAACAAGACAAAGAACTGGCAAAAAACGAAAAGAATTAAGACATTTTATTTCTTGTTTTCTTCAAAATTAAACAAATCCATAACAGGCAGATCGAGGGCATTTGCCAACTTCAAAATTGTCTTTATTCCCGGTTTGTTTATATTTACTTCTATTTTTAATCTTATAAAAATGTTGAAATTATCTGAAATAAAAAATATTGTGATTTTACTCCACTTGCGACTGTTGTCGCTAATGGCGGTGTTGCTGTAAATTATAATGTTACTTACGACGCTATTTAAAAAAACATGAAACCATTTATGGCTCCGGACGGAACAACTTTTATGTTTTATTATAATAATACACCTAGTGGTGGAGGTTATGAACTCGTAAATCTTGTCGTAGATGTGAACGGCGCAAAAGGTCCGAACAAATGGGGCTATGACGTCTTTTGGTTAACATTCTCTCAAAAAAATGGGAATTTAATGTTAGTAGATGAATATGCTTCACTTGCAGAAAAAGGGGGACGTTTCTCAAGAACGATTTTACGGAATTCTGACATTCAACCCACAAGAGCAGGTTACGATATTCAAGACTAGATTTGAATTCAATCGGAATTAAACTTATACAAGTGAGAATAAATCATCTTCTAATAACGAGCGCTGAAATTCCTCGCATTCATCTAACATTTCTGTCAAAATCGGATATTTGGTAGAATGCAAAACTTTTGGCAAATCTGAAATTTCGCCAAAATCAACGACATAATAATTTTTATTTTTCTCTTTAATTTTAATCAAACCTACATCATCAAAAATTGAAAATAGTAATTCAAATACTTTATAAGATTTCCCCAAAAAGCTTGCACAGCGACGCAATTCAACTTTACCATTATTATTGTGGCAGGCGAATTTCAACATCTTGCAAACGGTATTCAAAAACTCTTCCTCGTCCATATATTTCAAATCATAGTTCATAAAATGGATTGCAAGTGGAGTTGTTTGGTTTAAAATTCGGTCAAAAGTTTCTCTGTCCGCCGGATAATCAAACAACATCAACGCATCGCACGGTCTAAGACTGTCACGTGTAATCGTACGGGAATAAAGCGCATCAAACGGTTTTAGCCTATCTAAAATTGGCTTGCTCTCCGCAAAAATCAAAATATTTTGTTTCGACGATTTCACATAATCATTAACCTGTGGCAAAATATCTGTCTTTTTTCTGTGATCAAATAATTTTTGTTTCGGAAGATTATCTTCCTCTTTCAAATACTCAGAATGTATATCGTCCAAAATCAACTGTACACTTGTGTTGCCATTAAATTCATTGATTTGCGGGTGGAAAGCAATGTCCAAAGGATCACCCTGAACAAGTGAAATATCTCCGTCTTTCCATCGAATACAAGTCAATTCAGAGCTTCCGCCGATACATTTTAAGCGAAGGTGATTTTTATTGTCGCCCATCAATCTTTTTTCTTTAATTTTCAAGTTTTTTAATGCAAAAATTGGACTCGGGTTGCTTTGTCCAAAAGGTTCCAGCTGAGAAATCTGTTCAACCAAATCGACCGTAACATCGTCCGGCTCTAACAACAAATCAATATTTATAAACGGTTTCAAATCCTTGCCTTGCGACATTTCTTTTACGGTTTTGCAAAGTGCAGATTTTACTTGTTCAAAAGACGCTTTTTCTTCGCTAAACGCAAGCCCTGCCGCCATTGAGTGGCCGCCAAAGCCGTCAAGTAGTTCTGAGTTCATTGAAATTGCATCATAAAGATTAATCCCTTCGACACTTCTTGCAGAGCACCTGTATTGCTTAGTTTCAGTTGAATACGTCATCAAAAACGTCGGTTTGTAATACTTTTCAACAAGCATTGAAGCAACAATCCCGATAATTCCAATATGCCAATCCTTGTTAAACAAAACTATCGCAGAATTTCTGTTTCCTTCTTTTTTCACCATCTCATCAGCTTCTGCAAAAATATTTTGGCACAATTCTTGACGAATTTTGTTGAATTCATTAAGCGTTTGAATTGCCACTTGAATTTCCTGTTTGTTATCAGAAATCAAAACTTTTAGTGCAGAATCAACCGTATCGAGCCTTCCAGAAGCATTTATGCGAGGAGCAATTCCAAAAGCAATCTGTTCTGACGTAATTTGTCCCTTATATCCGGCACTTGCCAAAAGCTGAGAAATCCCGAAATGCTTTCCGGCAGAAATCAATTCCAACCCTTTTGTAACAAGGTAGCGGTTTTCGCCGATAAGCGGAACCAAATCGGCAACCGTGCCAATTGCAACGTACGGTAAAATTTCCGAAATAAACTCCAATTTGCCATATTTTTCTAAAAGAGCATGAGCCGTTTTGAACGCAACCCCAACACCTGCAAGAGAAGTCAAACTTTCAATCTGTTTAGCTGTAAGGCTTTCGTCCAGTGCATTCGGAGCTTTCGGGTTAATTATCCCCAAAGCTTTCGGCAAAACTTCCGGTGCCTCGTGGTGATCAGTAATAATCACGTCAATTTTAAAGCTGTTCAAAAAATTTACGGCATCAACGTCTGAAATCCCGCAGTCACAAGAAATTATAACCTTCGGCTTAACCTGAGTCATAAGTTTCACAAGAGCTTTGGTATCAAATCCGTGACCTTCGGTTTCCCTATTCGGAATAAAATAATTTACATCAGCCCCCAAATACTTGAAAGTACGATACAACAAGGAAGTTGAAGTAACCCCGTCGGCATCAAAATCACCATGAATAACGATTTTTTCGCCTTCATCAATCGCTTTTGAGAGCCTTTCAACGACTTTTTCCATATCGCAAAACGCTTTTGGGTGGATAATTTTCATCTCCAACGGGTGCAAAAATTCATAAATCTCTTCCTCAGTCTTAATCCCTCTTGAATGCAGAAGTCTAGTCACCAAAGATTTGTCCTTGCCGTCGTATTTATTAAAAATCCACTCTTTCATTTTCCTCTCCCATAGGCAAAATCGTTGTTTCAAAACCTTGTGCCGTCTAAAAATATTGTAACATAAAAATTTCTCCAACAAGTTTTTTGTGCTAATATTTTGTTGAATTATGGAATGTACAATTAAAATTACAAAACCTCAAATAGACGAACTGGCAAGGGAATACGAAACGTCGGACTTTATAAAAGATGATCCGATTTTATTTCCACATCGGTTTTCGGCAGACAAAAAAGATTGTGAAATCGCAGGTTTTATCGCCTCTTTGATGGCTTATGGCAACAGAAAAGTTTTTATCAAAAAACTAAACGAACTTTTTGTCATTGCACAAAATGAACCGCATCATTTTATACAAAATTTTGAGCCAAAACTATTGAAGGACTTTAATTACCGCTTTGGAACGACAGAGGATTTTATGCAAATTTTTACTGTGCTGAAAGAACTTTACCAAAAAGATGGCGGACTTGAAGAGCTTTTCAAATATGCTTATGAAAACTCAAATTTATATTTTGCAGACGGCAAAAAATACATAAATTTTGAACCGATTACGGATTATTTTTATTCAAGATTTCCCCAAAACGCCAGTCAAGGGTGCTATTTTATGATTCCAAACCCTAGAAATGGCGGAGCAATGAAGAGAATGTGCATGCTTTTAAGGTGGTTTATCCGAAAAAGCGAAGTAGATTTAGGCATTTGGAATTTTATGTCGCCATCAGAACTCTTAATTCCGCTAGACACGCATGTTGCAAGACTTTCACGAGAAGTTGGTATTTTAACAAGAAAATCAAACGATTTTAAAGCCGTTTTAGAAATCACAGAAAATTTGCAAAAATTCGACCCAACTGACCCGATAAAATATGATTTTGCACTTTTTGGATATGGTGTAACACACAAAGGGTAAAAAGGTTAGTTGCCGGCGTATCCCAACAACTAACCTTATTAAACCTTAGATTTAGTGGAAATTCATTTATGTTTGGTAGTTATTCGCTAAGAATATCAATATAGTTTTGAAATCTTTGTTCAAAATTATTCATGAATTTCTTTTCTGCATCTGTTGTTTCTGGTTTTTGTGCTAAATCTTGATAAATAGCTAAATCAATGCTCAAATTTTGTTTATATTTTCTGTATTTACTTACTAACATATTTTGAGGTACATTTTCGTTTTTTGAGCCGATTATTTTTCGTATTGTAGAATTGTAATCGTCACTAAAAACTCCGCCAGCCAATTTTTTACTATTTCTTTCAAATTGATCTATCGCATTACCTGTCATTGATACACGACCTCTTTTTTGGATTTTATTTCCTTCAATAGAATACTCTAAATCACTAACACCTGATTTTAGCGGCAAAAAAGACTTATTAGGCTCCACATTATTCGTATTCGCTGGTGGTGTAGTTGTTGATGTAGTTGTTGTTGGTGGTGTTGGGACAGAACTTGTTGTGCCTGAACGTCCCTGGAAAATAGAAACATTAGTATCTTTCACTGGAAACTGTTGACTACCAGGTTGTAGTGTAGATGGCAATGACGATACATCTATTCTGTTAATGAACATGGTTACTCCTTTATTTTGTGTGCATTATACAAGTTTTAAATCGACATATTTTTTGAAAACTTTAAGAATTATAGACTAATTGTTATAATTGTTTACATTTTCAATCGTAACAACCTTAGTGCATTATTAACCAAGTAACTTAACGAAACGGACTTTGCATCTGTGCCTCTTGGCATCTTCGCATCTAACTTCTCTTAGCTGCCTCGCTTCCTAGCCGCTTAGCTGCATCTATACCTCATTATATGTTTTGAAATGCGTTTTACAAACTTCTTTCAAGCGATCTTTGCCGTACTTTCCAATGAATTCCGCCGCAACATTTTTAACCAACCCTGAACAGCCTTTTTGAAATTTCAATCCATAATTATCTTCCATAGCCTGCATTTTTTCAACAAAAGTAGCACGAGCTAAAACAGACGCTGCTGCAACCGCAATGTCGCTTTCAGCCTTACACATCTGTTCCAAACGAATAGTTCTGCCGTTTTTCATTAACGCTGATTCAATTAAACTTTCATCGCCAAATTTGTCCGAAAGTGCGTATTCACAGCGATTTTTCTCCAAAATATTTTCAATAACTCTTGCATGCCCCCATGCCAGAAGCTTATTCAGGTTTTTAATATTTGCGTAAAGCTCGTTATATTTAGAATTTGAAATTGCAATAATCGAATGTGGTGCAGTTTTTTTTATTTCGCCGGCAAGCATTAACATTTTTTTATCAGAAAGTTTTTTGCTGTCTTTAATCCCGAGTTCCTTAAAGTATTCAGCGGCTTTTTCGTCTGCTAAAACCCCTGCAATTACCAAAGGTCCAAAGAAATCGCCCTTCCCTGACTCATCTGTTCCAATATGTGCAATAAATTCTGTCATTTTGTCCTTTCGATTGTTTATAAAAAGAATAAGAAATAAGTGAATGGTGAATAGTGAGTAGTGAATTGTTCTTATAGATTAAAATTATTTTCCTGTATCATAGTCATATATAATTATATTTTTATTGATATGAACTACTCACTACTCACTATTCACCATTCACTACCTGCAAAATTCGGCTTCCCAGTTACCTAGCCACTTCTTACCTTACCCCTTCCGGCACTGCCATCGGGATAGGCACAGGAGCTGCTGTATTTTGAGCCTTTGGCGCTGCAACCGGTTTTGGAGTTGCAGTTTGAGCTGGTTTTGGTTGAGTTTGTTCATGCTCAATCTTTTTAACTGATTCTGGCAAATTCGGTTCAGTTTCGTTCAAATCGATTTCCGCCTGCTCTTCAACTTTTTGTTTTGCAACAGGTGCGCCTATAACTTTGTTAGGATTAATAGCTCCGAACGGAATTAATTCAACTTGCGGATAATTAAATTCAGCTTTGCCGTAAGGGTCTGTTGCAACTTTCATAACGTCTTTCCAAATCAATGCCGGTACAGTACCACCTTGAATAGACTTGTTCATAACTGTGTTATCATCGTTTCCGACCCAAACACCTGTTACGATATTTGGAGTATAGCCCATAAAATAAGCATCTTTGTTGTCATCGGTTGTTCCGGTTTTGCCAGCTGCCGGTTTTCCTATATTTGCAGCACGTCCGGTTCCATTTGAAATAACTAATTTCATCATTGCAGTCATTTCAGCAGCTGTATTCATGCTTAGCTGATGAGTAATTTTGGTTTTTGGAGCTTTGTAAACAACTTTTCCGCGAGATGTTTCAACTCTTTCGATTGCATAAGGTTGAACGACATAACCTCCGTTTGCAAATGCTCCATAAGCTCTTGTAAATTCAAACAATTTTACGCCGTTTGAACCCAAAGCAATTGTGTAATCATATTCCAAAGGAGTTTCAATACCCAAAACTCTTGCAGTCTGGATTACAGAACGAATTCCAACTTCTTTAATCAATCTTGCTGCACATACGTTTGAAGAATACATCAAAGCAGTATAAACAGGAATTTTTCCTCTGTATTTTCCCGCATAGTTTCTTGGGGACCACTGCCCGATTGTCAAAGGTCTGTCTTCTATCATATCATTTGGAGAAATTCCTTTTTCCATTGCTGCCGCATACACAATCGGTTTAAATGAAGATCCCGGTGGACGTACTGCTTGCGTAACTCTGTCGTATTGGCTCTTTGTATAATCTTTTCCACCTGAGTAAACGAGGATTTTTCCGTCTATCGGGCTAAAAGAGAATACAGCAGCTTGGTTTTTATCACCGCTCAATCCCCAACCTCTTAAATTACGCAAAATGGCTTCATTGGCTGCTTTTTGAGCTTTATAATCCAATGTCGTTACAACTTTATAACCGCCTTGTGAAATTTCTGTTTCATCAAAGCCCAGTTTTTCCAATTCTTTCATTACATAATCGCAAAAATAAGGAGCTTTATTGGTTGTATAGAATTGAGGAACTTTGGCTAAATGAACTTTTTCTTTTTTTGCGTTTTCATATTCTTCGGTCGTAATGTATCTCATTTTATACATTCTTGTTAAAACTTGATTACGACGTTGAACCGCCAAATCCATATTATTAAACGGGTTGTAAACAGAAGGGGCTTGTGGCAAGCCGGCAATCAATGCAAGTTCTGCCAAATCACAATCTTTTAAATGTTTGTCAAAATATATTTGTGCGGCACCCTCAACACCATACGCACCAGCGCCAAGATAGACATTATTCATATACATTTCAAGAATTTGGTCTTTTGAAATAGTTTTTTCAATTCTTGCCGCAATGAATAATTCTTTTAATTTTCTATCAAAAGTTCTTTCATTGTTAAGGAATAAAACCCTTGCTAACTGTTGTGTAAGGGTACTTGCACCTTGGACAACATGACCTGCCAGTATGTTTTGAACCGTAGAACGAGCCAAGCCTGTTATGTCATAGCCATGGTGACGATAAAAATTCTTGTCTTCCGTTGCAATTAGGGCTTTTTTCAAGTTGTCAGGAATGTCTTTTAAGTCAATTTTTTCATAAGTATATGCAGTGAAAGTTTTAATAATTTCACCGTCACCTGAATAAATCTTAGTTACAATATTAGGTTTAAATTGCTCCAAATTATCAATAGGTGGTAACGACTGCAAATAAAGTTCCAAAGATGCGACACCCGCCAAGGCACACGCACAACCAAGCATAAATACAAATTTTAAAGTAGAAAAAAATCCGCCTTGTTTGCGTTTAGTTTTCTTGGAAATATTCGCTTTCGCCATTTCTTTGGCTGTATAATCTCTTTTTACGTAATATTTTGACATGGATACTCCCTTTATTATTTGATAAGATTTTATTATAAAAGTAATTTATTAGCAAATAAATGTTAATAATTCTAAGGAATTATGCTATAATGTGCGGTATGTTTGATTTCTTTTTTGTAATAATAAATGAAATTCGCTCGTATTTTGTACCTGAAAAAATAAGTTACGAAATTACCGGTGAATGTAAAAAGTGTGGTAAATGCTGTAATTATATGTACAGTTATGACTCTTATACAGAAAAAGAGTTTAAAATTATGCAATTTCTTTTTCCTGCATACAAAAGGTTTTATATTAAGGGAAAAGATGAAGATGGCAACTTGATTTTTGCCTGCAAATTGGTAACAAAAGACGGTCTATGCTCGGATTACAAACACAGACTCCCGATGTGCCGAAGATATCCGACAAAAAGAATTTCATACCCCGCAAAGCTCCATGAAGGTTGCGGTTATAAGGTTAACGTAAAAACATTTGAAGATTATTTAGATAAAAATAAGGCTTAATTCAATCTTACAATATCCCAATTAAGCTTTACTGCAAAAATCAGCCATAAAATATATGGAATTTGTAAAATTCCTAATAACATGGAAATTCTAAAAAATAAAAAAGTCATTAAAATCACTGTAATCAAAAGGGCTATACATATTACAAAAGCAAGCCCGATTTTTTTTAATCTGAAAAATACCGGTGTCCAAAATAAATTTAAAATAAATTGAAATGCAAAAAGGGGGGTTGCAACTATTTTTGAAATGCTTATTGGTGCAAAATAAAAAACAACGAAAGATACAAGCATCAAAAGGTATAAACCAGACCATACCGGTCCAAATATTTTTCTATCAGGGGCATATAATGGTTTATTTATAGTGTTGTAAAAATCAAAATTATTCATAACTCAAATATTACAAGTAATTTGTTAAAAATGCATTAACCGATTAAATAATAAATTAGGACAATAAAAAAGACTGAGAAATCCTCAGCCTTTTTATATTTAAATATTTATAGTCTAAACTATGCTTCAACAGGAGCTTCTGCTGCTTCTGCTTCGGCAGCAGCTTTTGCCTCAGCTTCAGCCTTAGCTTTTGCTTGTGCTTTTTTAGAAAGTTTTACTGTTTCTTTTTTAACATAGTTTAAAGTACCGTCTTCATTGCAGTTTTTAATCAAATATGCAACAGTTTCAGTTGGTTGAGCACCTTTTTTAACCCAATCCAAAGCAGCAACTTTGTCCAACTTCATTTCTTTTGTTTTTGGATTGTAATGTCCAAGTTCTTGAACAGGTCTGCCTTCACGTTTTGTTGTTGAATTAATAACGACTACTCTGTATGTAGGGTTCTTTTTTGCACCCAATCTTTTCAATCTGATTTTTAGCATTTTTGTTTTCCTTCTTAATTTTGTAACTGTTCTGAAATCTGTTTCAGACTTCAACTTTCGAGCCTTTCAAATACCGCAGCCGCGCCGTATCTGTCGAACTCTTGAATAAGGTTAAGAGGAATTACCTTATTCCACAATAGATTAAATCACAAAACTTTTGACTAATCAAGTATAGATTAAAAAAGATTAATCAAAACATAAAAAACCGTCGAATTGTAATGACAATCCGACGGTTTAGTGCAAAAATAATTAAATTATAGTGGTTTTACAGAATTTCTGTAAATTTCTTCTACTACTTCTCTGCTGTTTCCGGAAGGTGCAATGTCGATTAAGCCTGCCAATGATGGTGTTGTGAATACTAAATCTGTTAGTTTTTCAACATCAGCTTCTGTAAAGCCTTCATCTGTTAATTTTTCTTTTACGTCAACAGAATACAACCAGTCTTGAACTTCTTTTGCAGCTTTATCTGCATCAGATGCTTCCGGTTTTAAGTTTGGAGCAATTGGAGCCAAGATGTCTGCCAAAACGTTCGGTCTGTCTTTGTAAATAGTTTTGATTACGGCAGGTAAAAGAATTGCTAAACCTAAACCGTGTGACAAATCAGGTTTTACGGCACTCAATGGGTGTTCAAGTGCGTGAGTGTAGTGTAATAAGCCGTTATCAAAACTTACTCCGCCCATCATAGCAGCGTATGCCAAGAAGTAACGAGCTTCCAAATCATCAGGATTTGCAATTGCTTTTGGCAAATATTTTGCAACAAGTTCAATTACTTGTTTTGCCAAAGTAATTGAATATGGAGACGCAACAGTTGAAGTAGCAGCTTCTACAACGTGGTTAACCGCATCAATTGAAACATATCTTGTTTGTTTTGGTGACAATTTTGTCATCAATTGAGGGTCATCAATTGCAAACGTTGGATAAATACAATCATATGCAATTGCCGGTTTAAAATTCTTTTCCAAGTTTGTTACAACCGCAAATCTATTTGTTTCTGTACCAGTACCGTGTGTCAAATTGATTGAAACAATTGGAGCAGCTTTTTCAGGCGTAAATCTGAATTCATAAATATCGTCTGCTGATTTTTCAGGGTATTCAAGCAAAATTGCAACAGATTTTCCTGCATCTGTTGGAGAACCGCCACCGATTGAGATAACAGCTTTTGCGCCGAAATCTCTTGCTAATTTAGCTGCATCATCAACGTGATGAGTGTTAGGGTTTGGTGTAACTTCTGCAAAGTTTACATAGCCAATGCCGTGATCTTTCAAAGCTTTTTCAACGTAATCCCAAGCACCTGTTGCTTTGTAAGCGTGTTTTCCTGACATTACGACAACTTTATCAATGCCTTTGCCTTTTAATACTTTTGCGATATCATCAATTTTTTTGATAGCACCAACACCAAAATAAACAGTAGTTCTGGTGCGAATTTCTTTAACTTCATTGATGTTAATATCTTTTTCCCACATAATAAACTCTCCTTTCTTAACATGTCAATTACGACAATATTATAAAAAATGTAAATTAAAATTGCAAGCAAATTTTTTAAGATTTTTTGCAGGATTTTGGCAGAAAAATTTCATCTGTTTAGAGGTTTGACAAATCAAAAAATATTATTAATATATTCACAGGTAGAACAGAAGGTAAAAATTATGGCAAACAATAATAATGGGATTTTATCAGGAATTTATTCAGGATTAAGTTCAACATATTCGCTTTTGGCATCGCAATATCCAAACGGTTTGACGTTGGAAAACATTACGGAAGCTAGAACAAAAACTTCTAACACAAATGTTTTGAACCAATCTTTTGCGTCATATTTGCAAACAAATTTTGCAAATATTGATAAAAATGGCGATGGAATTATTTCATCAGACGAAATGAATAATTTGTCTAATACGCTTTCAACACAAGGGCTTACAAAAGCAGAACTGACTCAACTTTATGCATCAGGTTCAAGCGGATTGTCAGAAAGCACAATGTCAAAAATTCTTGAACACTTTGACGATATGGACACAAATCATGATGGAAGGATTACGAGTGCAGAAATTTCCGCTTATGACGTAAACGCTTCAAGAATGGCGGTTGAAGATGAGTTTAATAACCGTCGTGCAACTGATATGTCAGTGTTTTATGGCGATAGCTCTTCATCTTCTGCTGATTCTTATAATTTGTTGAGCTACAAGTATAAATCATCAACAAAATCTTAAAAACTTAAAACAATAAAATCTTAAATCTATTCATAATTCCTAAACTTAGTAACGATACATTTGGAAAGGAAATGACTTCTATTACATAGAGGTCATTTATTTTTTATATTTCTTAATAAAACCTAAAGTTTTTTCATGAAATATCCGTTATACATTCCGTAAAAATAGAAATTGTAAAATGTAGAAACTTTACAGAAAGGATAGGTATATGGAAATTTCAGGAGTATCATCAAAAGCTTACACATCGGCAGCCCAAGGGGTTGAAGAAGATGAAGAGTTAGAAGAAACCCAAGAAGAGAAAGCCAAAGAATACGGGGTATCAGCAAAAGAGAAAGAAGAAAAAGACGTCACAGAATTTTCTTCATCAGACTATTCAAATACAGATGTGGAAGCGAAAGCTCAAAATTATTTGAAAAACATATTGTTTATCGGTAATTTGACAGATGAATCAAAATCTGCTCTGACTCAGTATATGAACACATTTGATGTTGCAAAATTTATAAGAAATTATGGCCCATTTGCTTCTACATCGGAAATCTCAGCAGCAATGTATGCAGCAACGGCAGGCATGATTAAACACCCTGAGTCGGACTAATTTTTGAATATTTATGAACAAAAAAAGAATTATCCCTCACAACTTGCGGGGGATAATTTTATAATTTAGATAATGGTAAAAAAAAGAGCCTTTTTTAATAAGGCTCATTGGAATTAAGAATAGCTGGAAGTATGAAAAAGATTTAATAATTATATTAAACGAAAATCCCACTTGATTGCCAATTAGACTCGTGGATAAATTCATATTAGTCAGGTGGGGGATTTGTTGACTTTCTAAGAGATTTCGTTATAAACAAAGTATGACTATTTTGGAACTTTTTAAACTGAATAAGACCTGTGAACACGCAAAAGTTCGCCCTGACGTAGATTTTGCTTACTGTCCGGATTGCGGAGAACTCATTGAAAATCAGTGGTATTTAGTTCGCTGTGGCTGTTGTGGAGTCAAGTTAAAGGGGGTTATTAAAAATAAACAAATTATTCCAGAACTCCATTTTTGCCATAACTGTGGTGGGCGAGAGTTCATTGTTGAACGGATTAATAAGATTAATTTTATAGATATAAGTTATGCAGTTCTGGTTAAAGCTGTTGTTCAAAACGGCAAGGCAGAAGATTACACTCAAAGTTGGGTTGATATAAATTTTGAAAGAAACAGTTACTCCAAAAAACTTTTGGGAGTAAAATTATCATAACCCAATATTAGAGTGTGGTAGTATATTTGCAAATTTTTTGATTACACTTCTGCAATTACGTCAAGATGAACGTTATTTCCGATTTCTTCACGAGAAAGCACTGTAATATCGTTCATATATGTGCTCAAAAGCGAGAAAATAAGTTGCCTGAATTCAAGTGGTGCTACCAAAATCGGACTCTCAATATTCAAAGTCTTTGCTTGCTTGTTAATTTTATTCGCCAATTTTTCTGCAAAACTTGCATCAATTCGAATTATAGCATCTTCGCTTTCTTCAAAATTCGGCAAGAATTTGTCCATTGTTTTGTCGGAAACTTCAAATGCCGAAATTGTATTTTCTTCATTGCTAAGATTTCTGCATATTTGACGTGCCATAGTTAGACGAATTTTCTTTATCAAATCTGATTTAGAGCTTTCTTCTGCAAAATCGTTGATTTTTTCAAAAATGTACGAAATGTTTTTTATTGAAACTCTTTCTCTAACCAAACTTGTCAAAATATAACGCAAGTCAGAAAGCGAAATGTAGTCAGGGATAATGTTTTCGACTAAATATTCATTGTTTTGGCTCACGACATCAATGTATTTGTCGAGTTGGTCGTAATCCAACAATTCATCAACATACTTAACTGCACAGAATTCCAAAGCCCTTGCAATAAATTCAGAGCCTGACATTCCATTTTGCCAAAAGTCTTTTGTTAAAGTTTTTTCTACCCAAATGATTTTTTTACCTGTGATTTCATCTATTGCAGAAACGGAATTTTTGATTTTCTTTTCAGTGTGCAGTTCGTCTGCAAAGAACATCAAGAAGTTTGGGTAAACCGTTGCAGTAAAGACATCTACACCTCGGATTTTAATCGAAAACTCATAAGGATTTAGGTTTTCATCATCTTGAAAAACAATTTTTGGAATTACATAGCCCAACTCCTCAGTTAGCTTCAAGCGAGTTTTTACGGTTTCTGCAACGAGCTCTTCTTCTTCAATTTCGCTGTCAGGATTTAGGTAGCCCAAAATTTCTTCGCTTAAACAGATTGAAAGTTTTTCTTCTTTTAGTTTTGAATACATTGCATCAGGCGAAGTTGCTTTTGCAAGTTCAAGTTTCAAATCTTCCAATTCTTTTAGTCCCGCAGAAATTTTGTCGTTCAATTTCTTTCTGCTGACAGATGCCGGAGCTTCGCCTTCAAGCTCTTTTTTTACTTTTGCAATCTTTGCTTTTTGGTCTTTAATTTTGCTTTGAATATCCAAACAAATTTCGTAAGGAGATTGTTCAGGTGAAAGCATTTTTTCCATCTGACTTTTGAACGATGAAATGTTGATAGTATCAGCATTTAGGTCATTAGACGAAGAAACTGCTTCACGCATAAAAATGCAATTGCACAAAATTTGCCCGTCATCGCCTTCAACTTCTTGCATACTGTAAAGTTCCCAGTTGTTCATTGACATCTCATTCAGCAAGTTTTGAAGTTCTTGCGTATTGTCGCTGGCACAAGTTTTTATTACATATTGCATTTTTTTGTTTAACATTATTGCTCCTTATTTTTTGTCGTTTTCAATAAGAATTTTCAAAGCTTCAACAGCTGTTTTAATTGCCATATCGGTATCATGGACAACAGGATTTTCCAAACCTAATTTTTCTCTTTCCTGATTTGCCACAACCAAAAATACAGAACCAACCTTGACTCTCAAAAAGCTTCCAACGATAAACAGTGCTGCTGACTCCATTTCAGACGCCAAACACCCCATCTTTTTCCAAGCTTCCCACTTGTTCAAAAGTTCGTAGTTTACAGGCATTTTTTCAGGGCTGTGTTGCCCGTAAAAAGAGTCTTTACACTGAACAACACCTGTGTGATATTCGTGTCCGAGATTTTTTGCTGCCTGAACAAGAGAATTTACTACATCTAAATTCGCAACTGCCGGAAATTCAATCGGAGCGTATTCTTTTGTAGTTCCTTCCATACGGATTGCACCTGTTGCAATAACAATATCTCCGCCTTTAACGTCAGTTTGGACTCCACCGCAAGTTCCTACTCTGATGAAGGTTTTAGCTCCAACATTTACAAGTTCTTCCAACGCAATAGAAGCAGAAGGTCCGCCGATTCCGGTTGATGTAACACTGACTTTCACGCCGTTTAAATAACCTGTGTAAGTTGTGTACTCACGTCTGTCTGCAACAAGTTTTGCGTCATCAAAATACTCGGCAATTTTGGCACAACGTTTCGGATCTCCGGGCATGATTACATATTCGCCGACATCTCCAACGTTTAAGCCGATGTGGTACTGTTCTCCATGTTCAGAATATTTCATAATTTCTCCTTAATTTCTAATTAAAACTGACCGCTTTTTAATTTTTGAATAACTAAGTCAGAAATGTCAACACCACCAACAAAAATTACTCTGTAATCAACAATTGCATCAAGTTTTTGTTCTACAAGAACTTGTTTTGTTGCAGCTTGAATTTTATTATAAACTTGTTCTTCTTTGCTTGCTTTTAATCTCATATAAGCATCTTGTTTAAGTTTAAATTCTCTTGCTGTTTGATCTTCAAAATTTTGTTTTTTCAAAGGAGTGTCCAAAGCTTTGTATTGTTTTTCTTTATCAACCATATATTGTTGCATTTCCAATGCTTTGGCGTCAATTTCTTTTACTGCTTGTTGAGCAAAAGGAAAACCATCTTGAACTTTTTGATAGTCAATATATCCTACTCCGGCTGCATTTGCTTGGTTGCCAAGAGTTAGAAATAAACCTACACCCATTAACAAAGCTGCTAATTTTAAATTTTTCATATTATACCTCCATTAGTACATTATATCGCCTACACCAAAAGTAAAGTAACCATTGTTGTTACCGTTACTACCCGGATTTGTAAGTGGAATACCGTAATCGATAGACAACGGTCCCATACCCGGAACATAAAGTTTTAAACCGACACCGGCAGATACTGCATAAAGCGGTCTGTCATATATTTTATCCGTAATTGACGGGTTGAAGATTTTACCTGCGTCAGCCCAAACTGTAAATCTCAAATTATTTAAGAAGTTAATTCTTGTTCTGTCTAGGAACGGAATAGGAGTTGCAAATTCCGCACTACCCATAATGAACGCGTCGCCGGTACCAACACCACTCATTTTGAAACCTCTGATAGTGTAAGGGCCACCTAAGCGGTATGCCATAACTTCCGGCATGTTGTCACCATGGATTTTTCCACCACCCTTAGCTGTGAATGACAAAGATGATTTTTTGCCGACAGGAATATATTGTTTAACCATACCTGTCAACTTACCATGGGTTTTATCAAAATCAAGAACTCCCAATTCTTCGTCAAATCTCAAGCTAGCCATAGTACCTTTTCTGGTAACTGTTGCACTATCTCTTGTGTCATACAAAAGTGCCGGACTTAAAGATAAGAACAATCCGCCTTCTAACTGTCTTGCACGTTCTGAAATCGGAATGTTGTATTTTGAATACAAACTTGTAATTTTACCTTTATCGCCTTCTGAAACATCAATGTTTTCAACCCCGAGTGAGAAAGTTCCCGTTACGTGCTTGTTATACTTCATGCGGTGCGCAACAGTTGCTTCTGCACCAATTCTTCTTTCAATTGCAAGTGGAACTTGGTATGAACCAAAATCACGATAGAAAATCTTGCTCATCAAAGAAGTATCGGCGTTATAAAAATACGGTTTGAAATAACTCAATTCAGCCTGCAAATTCATACGGCGTTTGATAGATGAGTCGTTCAAGATTACACCGGTACCTGCAATACCGTTTAAAGAAATTCTTTCGTTTCTACCCATAAAGTTGTTGTCAGCAATTCCGACAGACCCGAAAACACCAGTTACAGAGTCGATACCACCACCAACAGAAATGCTTGCGGTTCTTTGTTCTTCAATATTGATTGTAATGTCGTATTTGTCAGGATCGTCAGTCGGTTCAATCTCTCTTGTAACGTCTTTAAACGCTTGAGTTGCGTAAAGTCTTACCAAATCTTCTTTCAACAAGTTTTCGTTGTAAACCTGCCCCGGCTCAGTCAAAACATTACGCTCAATAACGTAATCCTTCGTTTTTTCGTTGCCGGAAATCAAAATTCGATTGATAGTACCTTCTTTAATGCTAATGTTCACAGTTCCGTCCGGATCGTCTGAAACGGAATCAATTCTCGCAAGAATATAACCTTTTGAACTGTAACAGTCTTGAATTTTGGAAATCGCGTCATTCAAATCTCCGATATTTTGTGGTTTGCCTTTCATTGGCAAAAGATAGGATAGAATTTCATCGGTAGAAATTACGGTGTTACCTTCAATCGTAAAATCTGTTACAGGGGCATTTTCAACAAGAACAATTTTTAATGTAATGCTTCCATCTGCATTATTAATCGGGATAGCTTTCATTTTTTCGGTAAAGTAGCCCATTTCATAAATGGCTTTTAAATCTCTTTGAACAAGTTCTCTGCTGTAAGTATCGCCAACTTGCAATTTCATTTGTTGCAAAATCAAAGCTTTGTCAACAACGTTATTTCCCACAAATTCAATGTTTTTTATAACTCTTTTATCTTTATTAGTCGCAGTAACAGATGCAGACGTCATGGGTGTTTCGTCTACTGCTGTCTGAGTTGCGGTTGGAGTTTGGAGTTGTGTTTGAACTGTGTCAGACTCTTTCGTGTTTCCCCAAAAGCCCTTTGCAGAACCTTGAAGAGGGCACATTATAACCAACATGAGGGCTATTAAAGATATATATTTCTTATTATTCAAAAAATCTCTACCTTAAAAACTTCAATTACTATCCTAAAAATATTATATCATAAATTAAAAAAAGTGTACTATGTAAATTATTTTAAACATCTTTTGTAAATATCATTTTTATTAAGCCCATACAATTCTGCCAAAATCACCGATATATCTTTGGCTTTGAACCCTTTATTTTTAAGGCAATTGATTTTGTTTTCTATGTCAATATCTGAAAAATCTGACTTATCTCTAAAAACAAGTCCAACAATTTCTCCTTTCAAAACGTTTGTTTTAAAATGATTTATAACATTTTCGACATCATCAATCACGATTTCTTCAAAAACTTTTGTTAACTCTCTCCCGATTGCCACTCTTGAGTTTGGGCGGAATTCTTTAACAATTTCCAGAGTGTTTAAAATCCTGTTTGGAGAGTCGTAAAACACCATATCAGTGGCTTTGAATTGTTTAAGCAGGTTTTCAATTTGTGATTTTGTTTTTGGCAAAAATCCAACGAATGCAAAATCTTCACCTTCCCTTGCGACATGCGAAAGAAATGTCGCAACGGCATTCGCACCCGCCAAAGAAGTTACAGAAAAACCATTTTGTTGCAACTCGTCAACAATTACAGCCCCCGGATCGCAAAAAAGCGGAGTGCCTGCATCAGAAACAAGTGCAATTTTTTTACCTTCTCTAAGCATGTTCAAAAACGCATCTACACGCTCTTTTTCATTAAACTTGTGATAAGAAATACACTTTGTTTTAATATCGTAGTGATTGAGTAATTTTTGAGTAACTCGCATATCTTCACAAGCAATCAAATCAACAGATTTTAAAGTTTCAATTGCTCGAAGCGTTATATCACCAAGGTTTCCGATAGGAGTCGGAACTATGTAAAAATCGTATTCTTTCATAGTTTGATTATAGCATAAATCTCATTGAATGAATAATTATTTTAGATTAGTCATTCTCTAAGGACAATATTTCAAATAAGTTTTCATCTTTGCTATCAGAGATGTTGGTTGTTTTAATATTTTCATTCAGTTTTTCAAGAGTTTTTTCAACAGCCTCTCTGTTTGTTCGCATTGTAACAAGACCATCTTCCCCGCCAGTTTGTTTAAACCCGAGTTTCATATATTTCGAAACGGTACTGTACGGGCCATCTGTAATTGCGGTCAAATTAATGACTTTTGCCGGCGAATTTTGAAAATCTTCAAACATTTGTTTAAACAAAGTCTGTCCTGCCATTTTTACTTTTTTCCCGATTTCAGCAGGCCAAGTGCAGATGCAATCCAAATAGAAATTATTTTCTGTCGGTTTAAACGAAATTATTCCGCAAGGTTTTTTATTTACAGCCGCCAAATAGCTCTGTTCGCCTCTATGAAAGGATTGTGAAATTACATATTCAAACAAAAATTGCCACCTGTTATACTGTTGTGTTGTAATCTTGTTGTCAGGCATCAAATCAATCATTTTTTTTGTACTTCTAAGTTGCATTAAAAAACGATCATCTTTTGGCGTCATTTTATATATATCAATAGTTGTTTTAAGCCCGTCAACAACATTTGTGGCTTTTGCGACATGAATTCCGTTAAAATTAGTCTTTGAGTTAAAGTTACTTTGAATTTGCATAAAAAATACCTCTAAGTATACAAAATTCAAAAATAATTTTTTTTGCTAACTGAAAATTTATTGTATATTAAGCTTGTAACCGCCACCATAAATGGTTTCAATATACTTTTTCCCATTTGCGATTTTGTCAATTTTGCTTCTCAAATGTCTGATATGAACTCGAATTGTTTCAATATCATCGTCCGGCGAATACCCCCAAATATCTTTTAGAAGCTGAGCTGATGAAACCATATTTCCATGATTTTGAAAAAGTAAATTAAAAATATCAAATTCAATTGGGGTTAATTTAGCTTGTTTATCTCCAATTTTCACACTATATAATTCCGGTAAAAGTGTGATTTCTCCGAGGGTTAAAAGTTCACGAGTAGAAGCGCTTTCAGGAATTTGCAAAGTTCTTTTAAGAAGAGCCCTGACTCGAACTTGTAATTCTTCCATTTCAAAAGGTTTGACGAGATAATCATCAACCCCGAGATTAAACCCTTTTACCTTGTCGTTAATTTGCGACAATGCTGTTAACATTAAAATCGGAATATTTTTTGTTTCTTCGTTTTTGCGAATTCTTTGAGCTACCGTAAATCCATCAACGTCAGGCATCATAACGTCCAAAATTACAAGTGAAGGAATTTCTTGCTTGCACAAAGCAAATCCCTTAATTCCGTCATAAGCCTGAACTACCTTATAACCGCAAAGTTCAAGGTTAACTTTTATAAGTTCGTTTATTGCTAAATCATCATCTATAACCAAAATCTTATTCATATCTGAATTTTATATACAAAAAACAAAAAATACAACTGTTAATGTTAAAAAATATTAATAAAGATAGTACATTCGAATAATACAATATAACTTATTTTCGGACATATTTATTTGAAAAGATTTGTAAATAAATTTATTAAAAGTGTAAAATTTACAAATTTTTTGATTTTTATTGTATTATAATATTGCGAAAAGCGATTTGTAGGAAAAATATACATTTATAGGAGGCACATGAATTGGCAGTAACATCACCATTTACAGCATTTAAGAACGGTAAAAAAGAAATTCACTTAGGACAGCATGTCTTAGCAGAGTTTTTTGAATGTGACCCAAACACATTGAACAGTTTGGACAAAGTTGAAAAATACATGGTAGATGCCGCCCTTGAATGTGGTGCAACTGTTGTTCAGAAATGTTTCCACATGTTCAATCCTTATGGAGTTTCAGGTGTGGTAATTATTTCAGAGAGCCACTTGGCAATTCACACTTGGCCTGAACTTGGATACGCAGCAGTAGATTTGTTTACTTGTGGTGATAAATGTGATCCAAAAGTTTCTTATGAATTTTTGAAGAAAAAATTTAATTCGAAAAAGGCTACTTTTTCTGAGCTAAAAAGAGGTATTATTGACGAAGCTACTCTTAAAGTCGCAGAAAAACCTTTCGAAATAATGCAGCAATTTGCTGATTAATTAATAGACTTTTTTATTGTATACAACAATTTTTGTTCCATACCCCCCGTATGGAACTTTTTTTATCTATAATTATAATAGTAATTCTGAAAGTATAGAATTTTTCATGTTAACTCATGTAAAAAATTTGCCTTCATGACATGACAACAGTATATGGTTTTAATATGATTATCTTAATAGGGGGTAGAAATGCCGGAAGATTTATTAGAAAGAAAATCAAATTTTGACTTAACATCTAGAAGTGCTTTTTCAAATAACGAGGAAGTTTTTACATCTCGCTCGTACGCTGCACTTTTGGCGAAAAATATCATTCCATATTCGCATAAAAAAATTGCAGATAATTATACGATTATTAAAAAAGTTTTTAAATTCCAGGCTGTAATGCCAAGGATAACAAATGCAGAAAAAACTCTTTTGGCAAAATATGATTTTAATACTCTTGAATATACGACAGTAAAGCAAATGTATGAAGAATTAACATTATTGCAGAAATGGTCTATGTCTGATGATGAAAATTTAAAAAAAGATTCTGATGCAATTTTAGAAATTCGAACAAAGGAATTAAAATATATCGTTGCAACAAGTTACGCCAATATTTCAAATGAAATATATAGAGGTTACTTGGCTTTGGAAAACTATTTTATTGAAATCAGTAAATACTCTGACTAAAAATGGGATTGTGGATTGGGCATTCCTTCTCAATCTTTAATTATGTAGCAAAACAGATTACGAAGTCGTCATTGTGAGCGTTTAGCGAAACAATCCAGTATTATAAATATATATAAGCTGGATTCTTTCGGTTCAGTAGAACCTCAGAATGACGACTTCGTAATCTGTTTTGCGTGAATATAGAATGTAGGTTGGGCATACTTGTCCAAAAATAAAATATCAAAATTGAACTAAGTTTAATTGTAACAAAATGTAAAGATAAGTTTAAAATAGGCTCAAACCCTGTCATAATGCCTCTATGCTATGCTATGCTATGCTGGGCGGGGTACTGTGTCAATATTTTCAGCTTTGATGTTTTTATAAAAGAGTAAGGGGAATCGATTTCGGGGATATTGGAAAAAGTTTAATTCGAAAGGAAAAATTGATATGTCAAATTATGGAGTAATTAGATCTTTAGGTAAAGAAATTTTTGAATTTGGTGTAGGAAAAAATGCAAGAAAATTTGTTCGCTATGCTGAAAATGGAAAAAATTGGACAAAAGTATTAGACCATGATGGAAATGAAGTTTTAAGATATTCTAAAAATGTAACCAGACAAAAAGTTGGAGATAAGTTTGTTCGTACAAAAACTACTGAACGTATAACACCTAATGCTAGTGATGCAGTTGTGCAAGTAAGAGTTTATGATCAAAACCAAAATTTGCTTGGCGGTAGATTAACTATAACAAGTGCTAATGAAAAAATCTTGAATTTTAAATGGATGAAAGATAAATGGTCATCAAATACTGCATTTAGCGAAGGCGTAAGATGTTTTAAATCTTTTGGTTTAGGAACTCAAAATGCACGCACAAATAGAGAATTTTTAAATTACAATGCTCATGGTATTCCTATTCCGGATCTTTTAGTAGATGCTAAAGGTGGAGTGACTGGAGTTAATGAGGCATTAAAAATGGTCCAAGCTGGTAAAACGGCAACAGCTAATTCATTGCGACAAGGAACTTATAAACAAATCATGCAACAAACTTCTAAACAATTACAAACAATTGAAGATCCGGTTGCAAGAGCAAAAGCTACTGGTATAATAAAATCATTGGCTAGTGATATGTCTTATTCCAAAGCAACTCCTTTATTCGAACAGGCAAATGCTTTTAATCCATATAGTTTAAACAATGTTAGAAATCTGTATTCACAAGTTCGAGAAGGCTTGCTTTTGAAACAACCAATAGCCGATGTTGTAGAAAAACATGGAAAAGAAATTCTTTCTGATAAAATGTTTAAAGCTAGTCAACATTTAGATATATAATAAAAAATTAAGGGTGGGGATGAATTGTCCCCACCTTATTTTTTAATTCTTCTATCTGAAATTTATATTTTTCTCTCCTCTAAAAGTATGATTTTAGCGATTTTTTTATATTAATTTTTAGAAAGTAGGTTGGGGTTTCTACCCCAACATCATGAATACAAATAAACTAGATTCTGAATAAGACGAAAATCTACGCTGCCCGCTAGATTTTCTGTCTTTTCAGAATGACGACTGAAGTTGGTAGGTCAGGCACTGCCTGACATCTGACTTAAAATGGCAGGTTGGGCATACTTGCCCAACAATAAAATTCAAAATCAAACCAAAAACGACTGAGAAAAACCTCAGTCGTTTTGCAATCTAAATTTTAAGTATTTTACACCTCAGAAACAGGTGGCAAGTCAATGCTTTTTAAACGTTGTTCAATACGTCTATACCATTTTAAATGTTGTTTAAATAAAATTTTATAATTAGAGATATCGCCTTGCGACATTTCTTTAAACTGGTTGTCACAAGTTTCTGTCAAAGCATGTTCCAGATAATGAGTCAATTCTTTTCTGCTTAATTTATCTAACTCATTGTCTTTGCGAAGTTCAATACGTTTCCCAAATTCAACAATTACTTCCGGTCTGTTATCTCTGAAAAATGTATAATCAACCGCCATTGGAATTAAATTAACTTTTCCATATCTTTTTACGGCGTTTTCAGCAATATATGCCAATCCTGTCTGAAATTCAATCGGTCTGAAATGAGGAGGTCTAATAATGCCTTGTGGAAAAATGCAAAGCATGTTTCTCAAATCCCCAACAACATCAACTGAATATTGCAAAGCTTTCATTGCAGATTGCGGAGATTTTTTGTTTACAGAATAAGCACCGCCACGTCTTAAAAGCGGAAATCTATTCAACTCTTCAACCATTAATCTGATTTCTTTGTGGAAAATTCGGTGAGTAGTGTTATAAAGTACAATTCCGTCCCACCAGTTGCAGTGTGGCGCAAAAAGGATTGTCGGAACATCTTTTTCTGCTTCAAAATAGTTCTCTTCACCTCGATATCTGAAAGCGTAAAAACGATTTTGGAGCATGTTAAAGAAAAACATGCTTGCAACCCATAACCAAAAACGACTTGTCTTTGCCGGTTTAAATTTCTCCTCTTTGTTCCTCAACTTTGTTGGCGGAATGTCTGAATATAATTGTTCTTTTACTACCATACATGAATTGTACACCGAGAACTAAAATATAGCAAATAGACGAGTAGATAATTTTAAGAAAGATTAACTTTACTTGACTTTTTTCTAATGCTTATTTTACCCTTGAAGTATAGAGGAAATGGAGTGAACATCTCCAACTGCTGGCGCAGCCGTAAAAGTCGGAATGCTCAAAAATGAATTCGTTTACGCTCAGTTTGAACGAAGTTCTTTTAGAGCCTCTTGAAAAAGAGGATTTTTTAATGTCTTTAACAGCAATACAATCCAATAATTCAAAAATTGGAACATGTCCGCATGGTCTTCCTTTGGGTTCCTGCCCGATTTGTAACGGAATGGGAAGTGGCGGAGCCAAAAAGGCAGATTTTTCCGCAAAGCCGGGAGAAATGAGTTGGAATGAATGCGCTGCTATCGGAGCATTCTTGAAAGCTCAAAAAAATGCTAAACTTCAAAAAGAACAAGACGCTCAAAACTTTGCAAACAATATTCGAGCATTCCAAAATGCACTTATGAATGCCAGTCAAAAACTAGCCAATATCGGAGGTTTTTTATCTTCCACCATGCCTGCAATTGTTGCAAAACCGGTGAACTTTGTGCTTAACACTGTGCTTGGCGGAGCATTAAAGGCAATTGCGAATATTCCGACAACTATTTCTAATTTAGTCCAAACGGTTCAACAAAAACTGGCCGATATCTCAGACAAATTAACCGCAATGATAGGCGAACTCAAAGCCTCTATTGAAAAGAAAATTTCGGAAAGTTTTAAAAACTTGAAGAAAAAAATCAAATCGTTATTCTCAATATTTAATCCAAAAAATACTGATAACGATGAAAAACAGGTTGATGAAACTAAAAAAGCTTTCAAACTAAAAACATTTATACACGATTTGTATAAAAAATTAACAGGAAACGAAAAAGATGACACTGACAACGACTCCGCTTCATGATGCAGAAACAATACGCCAACAACGGAATTTGACCAAGTCGCAAAAACGCACCAACACAGAAACAAAAGAAGGCGTGCTTGTGAATAATTTTATAAAAGATTGTCCCGATTGCTCGCCTAATCTTGATGATACTTGCGATACGCTCGTAATTTCAAATAACACGCAAATGCCAAACAGGCTTTATGAGAAAAATATTTCTCCACAAAAAAGTCTTTTGCCGATTAGTGGTTTGGCTGTCGGGGTAATGGGCACGATTGCACTGCTTTCAAGGTTTATTAGACATAATACAAAAATTAATCTTAAAATTTTTGATGAAAAACGACTTCCGCCGACAACGAGAAACGTTGCGATTAACGAAGAAACACATCAGGCTTTATATCAGATGATTCAAAGCCCGACAAACAAGACTATTAGAGCAGGTGTTGGAGTTTTGGCGCTTACTGCTATGGGATTTATGGGCAAGACATTTTTTGATGGCTTCAAAGAAGTTTGGGTAAAAAAGCGAGAAGCTGATATTCAAAAAAATATGCAAGAAAAACTTATTAATATCGAAACCCAATCGTTTGCAGGCAAAATGCAGATTACGCGGAGTATGCTTGCAGAAAAAGCGCTAGAATTGAATAATTATTTGACAGGACAGCAAAGACCGATGTTAACGAATTTTGGTAGAAGACTTTCATTTAGCGGGCATGAGGTTGCTGAAAAAAAACAGCCAAAAGAAAATTCTCTAAACTATTTTTTACTCGGTGCCGGAACGCTTGCTGCTATTGTCGGACTCGGCTTTTGGTCGCTTAAAAATTTGAGCAAAAGCAATAAACATTTGAATAATTTTATTAATAAAAAAGAAGAATTGATTAAAAATGTGATAAAACACTCAACAGATGCGACAAAAGAGCAGGACAAAAAGCTTCTAGATGCATATTTTCAGTCGATTGATGCGAATGAAAATGTTATCAGAGAGCATTTGAAAGATTTGAGCTGGAACAAAGACGAGGTTGCAGAATTTATACAAAAACTTGTTAAAAAAGCTAAAACCTCGACGACTTCTGTCAATGCAACGATTGGGGGCGACGGAACTCCAAAACCGGCGTTTTATTCGCATGTAAACGATTACAGAGCGTTTTTTTACAACTGGCTTTTGGATACTGACAACGAGCAGTTTAAACAACTTTTCTTTGGCATAACCGGCTTGACGTCGATTAGTTATGGCGGAAAGCTCGCAGGAGATGCGATAAAAGAAGTTCAGGTAAAAAAACTGAACGCTCAAACAGAAGTTGATTTGCAAAATCGCCTTGTGTCAACTGAATTGAGAAACTTTAAGTCTAAAAAAGACGCCGCAATTCAACCGCTTGTCGATGAATTTTACAAACAGGCTCAAAACGGTAAACCGAAGGAAGAATTGAAAGTTATGGCGGACAATATTTTGTTCGAAATCAAAAACGGACCTCCGTTCGTTTACTCATAAGGAGAATTTAGATGTATAATGTATGTTTAAATCAAAATCAAAATTTGTGGAATATTCAACAGTCACCTCACCATTTAAGCGAGGCGAGAGTTCATTCTGCCCCTAAGGTTTTTCAGGATAAATTTCAACATCTGCAAAAGCCTTGTCCGATAGTTGATGCCGGTGATTCGTTTGAATATAAGCATTGCAAATTGCCGACGAATGACAGAAATTATACTTATGTTGATCCGAATAAGGTAAAGTTTTTTGTAGCACAAAAAGAGGCTGCTTTGCCATATTTGGGAGATATTTTAAAGCATTCTAATAATGAGGCACAAGTGACAGAAACGCTTTATATTCTGGATAGAATGATTGAGGGTGGAACAAAGGGTATTGATAAGATGTATCCAATTTTGAGTCGTTTTAATGATACAAAATCACCTAATATTCAGACGTTTTTGGCCGGAATTTACAGAAAAACTTTGGTTCCTGATGCATTTGGCCCGCTCATCAAGATGCTAATCCAAAACTCGATAAACCCGCAGCCTGCACCATTTGACCCAAATGAAGAAATTGGCGGTGCGATACTAGAATATATTGCCGTATTCAAGAGCAAGAAAAATTAAATCAGTTTTTTCGTCTTATTCAGAATCTGGTTATTATATTAATGATATCGGAAGGTTGAAGAGCTGCAAATTTCTACAACTTGTGACTATTTTTTATGTGGCACTTCAAGTATACACAAGATACAGCTTGCTATAATTTTAGTATTTCATTACCCAACCATCATTCATAATTCTTGCAGCACAAGCATAGCCAACACTTGATTCCTCAGTGTCACAATTATAAAAAGTATTGGCACCTTTATTAAGATAATAGGTGTATGAAGTTTCCCAAGAATCACCGCTGAAAAATTTCGCAAATTCAACCCCACCGTATGGATAAAAAGTCCCATCTTGTGCAACTGTATAAGTAAATAAATCTCTACCCCAAATATTTGGAGACTTTTTGCCATTCACATCAAAAATTACATCAGCGCATCTATATTGAAGTTTAGTTGAAATAGTCGGATAAGAAGTTTGTACACAATTTCTATTTGCAATATAAAAAATTACCCCATTTGGTAATATATAAGTATACATCCCTCTAGAATTAAACTTCGAAATAGAAAAACTGGTAACACCTAAGTTGGCCGTATATGCAGGCAATTTATAATTCAACCCATTAACACTATATTCACATTCTTTCGAATTATTTGTACAAGATTTTACTCCTTTAAAAGCTTTTTTTACTGCCTTGTCTAAATTATCATAATATGTTGCATCAATTTTATTTGGGAACAAGCCTGTACACATAAGATCAGAACCTTCACAACCTGAATCAATCATTAATTTATTAATTCCGGTTGATAATGTTGAAAGAGTTGCTTTTAATTGATTAACATAGACTTTATTTTTATAATTAGTTATTAATGTTGGCAAAGTCAATGCAGCAACAACACCGATAACGCCAAGGGTAATTAGAACTTCGGCAAGGGTAAAAGCGGATTTTTTTGTAACCAAAAACCTAGAAGCTTCACTTCCTAACTGTTTCGTTGCTTTTGATACAGACTTTGCCCCTTCGCCTCTTGACTCCTTTACTTCTAAATTAGCTACACCGGCAAAATCAGGAGTTACCCCCCCCCCTGTTACATTTCTTAATAAATCTCATGTCAACTCCTCTCTTTTTCTTATATACAAGGACTATTATACCCATATACATATATTAGTAATCATGTTTTTAGTTGAAATTTACATTTTTACATCTTATACAAGCTGAACAATTTCAATATTACTATTTTTCTGCGAAGCATCTTTATTATTGTTCTGCCAGAAGAAAAATCCGACAGCAATTGCGATAACAAGAATTATTATAAAGAAAATTTTTGTCAAAATCGAAAAAATTTTTCCTATAACAACCAAAAGAATTACTATTCCTAAACCGATTAAAAGTATCGAAAAATCCATTATCTCACCTTGTTTTCTTCGCCTTTAATAAGTCTTTGAATATTTGTTCTGTGCAACCAAATTATGTACAAAGCTCCCAAACCGCAATATGCGATATACGCAACAGGAGCGTGGAATGCCCACATAATAAACGGTGATAATGCAAGAGCGATAATTGAACCGAGTGATACATATTTAGAAAAGAAAGTTATAACCGCCCAAATTGCAGCAATAACAAGTCCTACTTGCCAATTCAATGCTAAAATCGTTCCAACGCCTGATGCAACAGATTTTCCGCCCGTAAATTTTAAGAAAATAGATTTGCTATGTCCTAATATTACAGCAACGGCTGCAAGTACAGGTAAAAGCCCGATTCCTGTAAAAGATTTTGCAAATAACGACGCCAAAATGACAGGCAATGCGCCTTTGAAAGCGTCCAATAAAAGTGTTATGAAGAACCACTTTTTGCCCATAACTCGTTTAACATTTGTTGCGCCTGTTGAACCAGAACCGATTGTTCTGATATCTTCGCCGGTGAATGTTTTTACAATAATATATCCTGTCGGAATTGAACCGATAATATAAGCGCTGATTACCACCGCTAAAATTTCTATAATTTTTTCCATAGTCTCTCCTTATTCACAAATTATAACAAGGATATTGTAATAATTCAAGAATATATTATAATGTATATGTAATGAAAAAGATTTTGGCACTGTTAATATGTTTTCAAATCCTTGCACTACCTGTGTTTGCGGAATACGATTTTTCTGACGAAGCACAGGCGGAGTTTGACAGAAATAAAAATCAGCATACAAATGTTCAACCTGCTGATTTTACAAAAAAGCGAAATCGATCAGAAATTAAAAACAAACAACAAAGCGAAATCCTTCTTCCTGTTGAAACGGGAAATATAAAGAATAACGCTTTTACACCACCTCAACAAAATCTGCCTTTGAACGGTTATGTCACAAATATTCCGGCTGGGACAGTTTTTAATGTAACATTTGATTCCGGCATAAGTTCAGGAAGTTTGGAGAAAAACGATAGGCTGACTGTGCGTTTGACAGAAGATTTTCGGTATAATGGGCAATTAATTGCGCCTGCCGGAAGTCTTGTTTACGGAGCTGCAACAGATGCCCAAAATGCGGGATTGGCTTATGGAAGTGGTATGATTGAGATAAGTTTTAACGAGATTTTAACTCCGGAAGGTAGCCAGATAGCGATTTCTACCGAAAAAGTTTACCTAAAAGCCCAAAGTGAACGTGCGCAAAAAATGACACGTGACGTTTTGGTTGGTGCAATCGGCAGTATGCTTGTGGGGGCGGCATTGACGGCACTTGGCGGAGGAGATGATTGGGGTAGAAATATGGCTACATTTGCAAGTATAGGTGCTGTCGGGGGAGGCTTGCGTGGTACAATGCAGCGAGGAAAAGAAGCACAAATCCCTGATGGCACAACAATTCAGGTAATACTTGCGGAGCCAATAACTGGTTTTGGAAGAATATAAGTGTTTTGTCGCTAGAACTTGAAGTTTTATAAGAATACATATTGATTTAAATTATTTTATTTTATTTTTATTTTTTTTGATAGCCTTTGAGGTAATATTTATATTTGTATTGAATATTAATATTTTGTGTTAAGACATGTTACAATTGGGCTGGATATTTTAAAGTTTTTGCATAAAAAGTCCGTAATACAATATGAACGTTACTACGAAAGGAATGTAAATCAATGGGATTAGCAGCAGGACAAGCTAGATTATTGACAATCACAGGTCGTAAATCCGACTGTGAATATCAGTCAATGAAGCTTTCTCACCAAAAAATTGCTTTGGCGAGAGAACTTGCTGACCTTTCTAACGAATATCAAAACTCGTTAGATCAGTCAAAATTGGTTTACGATTACTATGGAAAAGGCGATACCTCAACGCCTTTAACATATGGAATTTTGATGAATCCGTCTGCTTTAAACGATTATATGCCGATAACAGTAACTGATTCGATGGGTAGAATTACTCTAAACAGTAAATATGCAGCAGTTGCTGAGGCTGCTGGTATTCCGCAAGAAGGTTTAGGAACATTGCCGTCAGAAAATTTAAGAAACAAATTTATTAAAGGTTTGGTTGGAGGAGCAATTATTACATCTGATCTGGGAACTAGAATTGAACAACTTCCATATAACCAAAATGCAGGTTTTGGTGGAGATGTTACCGTTGCAACCCAAACTATATCCGGGAATTATAACTATTTACTTAATTATATTCAACAAAATTGTACAGATTCGTATGATTTTAAAACAGTTGGAAAAGTGGTTTCAGAAAAGGGTAATGGAACCAAGTATTATAAAAATGGAACACAAGTTGGCACTAATGCAGAGTCTGGCTCATTTACACTATATGAATTACTTCATGATAATGTTGGGCTATTAATGCTTTCTAAAGATGAGGATAGGTGGGCTGACGACGAAATGAAACAAGTAGCTAGTAACTTAACAGATTCTACAACCGGTCTTATTTCTTGGTTAGAAAAACAATTTTCAAGCATTTTAAATACAAACAGTTATGCACAACAAGCGTTGAGCTATGCAACTTCACAATTAAAAGATTTCTTTACTTGTAAGGACAATAATTGGGGTGCAATGGGTGAACAACATGGTGACCATAGAACAACAGAAAAAAACGAGAAAGAAAGTTTGCAATTTAACAATTATTTTGGGTTCACTTACGCAAGACGACATAGATCATGCAAGAAAGGTATGAATGCGACTGCCGGTTTAAGTTTGTCCAATATTGCACAGGCGTACTTGACATACTTCGCAGACTATATGAATGGTATTTCCAAAGTTGACGACAAAGGAACACAAGTTTTTAACGTCAATAAAGGTTATACAGGTGATACAGGTAATAGCCACTTTGCAAAAGATAATACAACATATCAGTATGTAATGAAAACAGGAACTTCTGTTTCTAGTGATGACATGGCAATAGCTACCTTCTATGATGCCTTATTCAACCAGATTTGTGCAAATGGTTGGACTGAAAACAACCAAATTGAGGATAAAACATATCTTCAACAAATGTTACAAAATGGTATGTTATACTTGTCAAAAACCAAAGATGACGGATACTATTACCAAGAAAATTATGCAACAGATTCTTATATCAAAGAAGTTACTGATGATACAAAGGTTGCACAAGCAGAAGCAAAATATACAACTGAAAAAGCAAAACTTAATGCAAAAGAAGAAACATTGGATTTGAAGATGAAAAACCTTGATACAGAGATTTCTTCTCTAACAACAGAATACGATACTGTTAAAAATACAATCTCCAAAAACATTGAAAAATCCTTCAAGCGGTATAATGCATAAAAAGGCAACTCTTCAAAATATAGTTGTTTTGAATGTCAATAAAACAGTTTCTTCTAACGAATTTTGATTATAAAAGAGCCGTAATTCTCTCATTAACGTTTAGAATTACGGCTCTTTTACAATGTGCTCTTATTATAATTATTTTTCGTTTTCATAGCCAAAGTTTTTCAACGAACTTTGTTTTTTACGCCAATCTTTGTCGATTTTAACTTCAAGCCCTAAAAATACTTTCTTTTCTACTATTTTTTCAAGTTCAAGTCGAGCTTCGGTGCCGATTTTTTTCAACAAACTTCCACCTTTGCCTATCAAAATCCCCTTTTGGCTCTTTGTTTCGCAGAAAATTGAGGCGTAAATTCTGTCGATATCATCACTTTCAGTGTAGCTCTCAATTTTTACGGCAACAGAATGTGGAATTTCGTCAGATGTATTAAGCAAGATTTTTTCACGAACAACTTCTTCGGCAACATCTCGCATTGTTTCTTCTGTTACGACGTCTTCCGGATATAACAAATCCCCGTCGGGCAGTGATTTATAAATGTTTTTAATAAGCGTATCTATATTTCTGCCGGTTTTTGCAGAAATTTTTACTATTGGATAGTTTTTTTCAAACAAAAGTTTATAGGTTAAAAGGTTTTGTTCAATTTTTTCAAGTTTTTTAACCTTATCAACTTTATTCATAACGATAATTATCGGAATGTTTGTCTGTAAAAGATTTTGTGCAATCCATTTGTCGCCCTTACCGGCAGGTTCTGAACCGTCAACTAAAAATAGGATTAAATCAGCATCTGGTACCGCAAGTTTTGATTCGTCAAGAAGGAATTCTCCGAGTTTGTTAAGTGGCTTGTGTACCCCAGGGGTGTCGATAAAGACAATTTGTCCCTGCTCGGTTGTGTAAATTCCTTTTATTCGTTTTCTTGTAGTTTGAGCCTTGTCGGTTGCAATTACGATTTTCTGTCCCAATATTTGGTTGAGTAATGTCGATTTGCCCATATTCGGACGTCCTATTATTGCTGTAAATCCGCTTTTCATGCTTGTCCTCGCTGATTTTGTGCAAGAGAAATTAAATCTCTTGGTTTAGTGTATATTTAAAATTTTATGTTACAATTATGAACAAATTGTAACATAAAAGTATAAAAAATTAACATATTGGCAATTTTTGCAATCTCAAAGTATTATATATAATATAGGGAAAAATTTAACGGTAGAAAATGGTAGTAAATAAATCTAATACGATTAGTATAGCTTTATTATTGGCACTCGCATTAACACCTGTGGCAACGGTTGCAGGCGGTGAAAATAATCTTGTGCAATTAGATTTAAAAAAAGCTTCTAACAATTCCGTTAATGTTACATTGTTCACATCAGGCGGTTATAACGATAATGTTATGGTTCGTAAAAAATCTGATAACAAATACGTTATTCTTATCCCGAAAGTTCAAAGCTCCGGTTACAGTGCTTCAAGCTTGAATGGAGTTAGAGATTTAGTTTCTAATGTTGATGTTAAAACCGTTAGTGATACAAGTGGCGGTTACACAAAAGTAACTTTGATTACTACAAAACCACTTGACATAAAGACTTCAACTCAAAAAAGTTCGCCTGTAACAGAAGAACAAAAAGAGTACAAAACGCTTATTGCACAGGCAAATGCGGTTAAGAATAATATTGGGAAACAAGAACCGCCTCAACATAAGGTTCAAAAAACAGAAGTTACAGTAAATAAGGCTCCTGCACAACCTAAAAAAGAACAAACTCAAAACAAAAAGACTGATAACAAAACTGTTACAGCTCCAAAACAAGAAAATGTTCAAAAAACACATGCTCCAAAAATTAAGCTGACAGAAGTTAATCCTGAAAAACAAGAAGTTAAGAACAGACTTGTTCGTCGTGAACAGCTTTCAAATTGGATTAATGAAGTAAAACAGGAGAAACAAACTCAAAAAATAAATGAAACAGTTCCAAAAACAGATATTTCTTCAAATGTTCCGACAGCACCGATTGCTAACGGAGAAACAGTTAAAGAAATGGCTGAAATGCCACAACCAATAGTTCAAAAAACTTCTGTTTTACACAAAATAAAAACAAAACTTTTAAACGGTATTCATAAAACCGGAAAACCTATAAAATATTCGATTTTGGCGATTTTAGGCTTGATTATTTTGTCAAAGTTGTTCAGGGGTGCAAAAAATACCGTACAAGCAGTTCAATCTTCATATGTCGATCAACTCGCTCAAAATTATTCAGAACCTGATAATGCAAATGCTAACAGCCTTGCTGATGAAGAAGGGATTTCTTGGCAAGAAAGATATCAACGTTATCTTGACAAATCAGCAAAACCTGTTCCAAGAGCGAATAAAAAAGGAAACTACGCTTTCATCAAAACTCCTGCTGAACCTGTTCGTAAACTAAACAAAAAACGTCAGGACTTGGAAAGAATGATTCAAGATGTTTCTGCAACAAAATTCCCTGAAATCGAACCGGAAATTGTTGAAAGTGAAGACAGTGAAATTCCAAAAACAATAAAATTTAAAGCATTTGACAGGCATGCTTCTCTTGATATGTCAAGTCGTGACAAGATTAAGAGTAGATTTAAAAAATATGAAAACGAATTACCTTTGCATGAACAAAAAAATATTGAACTTGGAAAATCTGTATTACACACAAATAGAAGACGTTTAAAAGACGCAAACCTTGACGTTGCAGATGTTGATAAAACTCCAAGAATTAAATACGAACCGCAAGAATACATCATGTCTTCTGCTGACGAACTTTTCTCTATAATTGACAAGGAAAATGTTGAAAGAAAAGCAAAATTGGATATGGCAAAAGCTGAATTGGCAAAAAACAATGCGTTTAACCCGCAAAATGAAGAAATTAAACGCCCTGCACGCCAAACAAACCCTATTGCTCAAACCAGAAAAGAAACAAAAGACTCATATTTAAACGGTTTAATTGTAAAATCCGGCTATAACATAGATCAAAATAAGGGATTTTATATCGTTAACCTTGACGGAAAATCTGCATTAATCGGAAAAGTTAATGATGAAGTGTTTGTATTGAAAAAATTTGACAAAAATATTACAAACCCTATCCAAGTCAGACACGACAACGCAAATGTTTATATGGTAAAAGCAGGTGACTTCAAGTCATTGGTTGAAGTGAACAACGATAAAATGGGTGTTTTAATCGAGTTGTAGTAATTTGAAGGTATAAACGAAGAGAACACAAATGAAAAGAGCTTTTTGTAAAATTGAGTTGATGAAAAAATTTTTGCCTGCATTAATCACTATTGTTTGTGTAATCTTGCTTTGTGGGTGTTCTCAAAAGAATACTCAAATAACTACAATTGAATTTGCAAGCTGGGGTTCAAAGTCCGAAATTGATATTCTGAAACCTATTTTAGCTGATTATGAAAAAGAAAATCCTAATATAAAGATTAATTTTATGCATATTCCGCAAAATTATTTCCAAAAAATTCATTTGCTTTTTGCTTCAAATACAGCTCCTGATGTAATATTTATAAATAATTTATACTTGCCTATTTATGCAAATGCCGGCATGCTTGAAGAATTACAACCGAGTAAAGAATTTTTTCCGCAAGCACTAGATGCATTGAGCTGGAATGGTAAGTTGTATGCAATTCCAAGAGATGTTTCAAACCTTGTTGTTTATTATAATAAAGATTTATTTGATAAAAAGAAAGTTGCTTATCCGAGTGCAGAGTGGACCTTTGCGGACTTTCTTAAAACAGCACAGATGATGACTGACAAAACGACTTTTGGTGTTAGTTTTGAAGAGGAACCTTTGTTTTATTTGCCATATTTGATGAGTAATGGCGGAGGTTTTTTGCCACAAGAACTTGCTACATCAGCGTCACAAAACAGTTTAGATTTTTATGCTGATTTGAGAAATAAATATCACGTTGCACCTCAAAAAGCTGAAAGTGCAAGTGCGACAATGGGGCAAATGTTTTTGCAAGGAAAATTGGCAATGTACGTTTCAGGACGTTGGGTAATCCCAAAATTTAGAAAAGATGCAGAATTTGACTGGGATATTGTTTCTTTTCCAAAAGGGAAAGTCGGGAGTATTGTTCCGCTTGATGCATCAGGTTGGGCGATTGCCAAATCATCTAAACACAAAGAAGAGGCAAAAAATTTTGTAAAATATTTGGCATCAAAAGAAAACAGTGAAAAATTTGCAACAAGCGGTTTAATTGTACCGGCAAGAATAGATTCTGCAAACAAGATTGTTGACGGGCAAAAGCCAAAGAATTCGAAAGTTTTTTTAGATGTAATAGATTCTTCAAAACCGACTCCTGTAACGGTAAATTATAGAGAGATTACTGACAAATTAAAAAAGGACATGGAATCAAGATTTAACAATTAAACTTGCCAAAGAATCAGAGTTTGAGCATTGGTATCGGAAGAAGTTACTAAGTTATTAAGGCGCTGGGGCACTAAGGTCGTATCAGAAATAAAAGTCGTTAAGACGATAAGGTGTAAAGGCGATAAGTCCGAAACAGAAGATATTTGTCGTCATTCTGAGCGATTAGCGAAAGAATCCAGCTTATTACAATACAAAGCAGATGCAAAGGACGAAAATAACTCAACCGAAACAGACCAAGCGTCTATACCTCTTGGCATCTTTGCATCTAAATCAGTTTCGTGTCGGATTAGCAAATCCGACCTACATAAAAAATCAGCCTTTACTTTGGCTGAGGTTCTCATTACCCTCGGCATTATCGGTGTTGTAGCAGCTTTAACAATTCCAACACTTGTTCAAAATTACAGGCAACATGTTGTTGAAACGAGATTACAGAAATTTTATACAACATTTAATCAAGCAATAACTATGGCAGAGGCACAATATGGCGATAAAAAAGAATGGTATTGGGACGCTTCCGGTGTTGAATTAGATAAAGATGGCAATCCAATTGAGGCAACTTCTAAGGTTGATCAGTGGTTTAATAAGTATCTTTCGCAATTTATCACTATAAAAAAGAAAGTTGATAAAACTGGTTATGTTTTGTATTATCTGCCAGATGGTAGTGCCTTTTCTCTCGGTGTTGCAGGTCAACCATCTTTGCGAGATATGCGATTTTACCCTGGAGATCCTGAAAGATGCACTGGGGAACGAATATTAACAAGTGGAACATGTGCCTTTGCTTTTGAATATTACCCAATCTCAACTAGTCCCGCATGGAAATTCTTATATAATAAAGGGCTTGAACCTACAAAGTATAACTGGAACTGAGATGTAAACTTCTTGTATAACAATTGCCAACAAGGTAGTGGAAACTATTGTACAGCATTAATTCAATACAATGGCTGGAAAATTCCCAAAGACTATCCTAGAAAAGTCCGTTATTAACACATACTCCCGACATCTTGAATTTAATATTAAATTCTGAACAAGACGAAAATCTACGCTAAACGCTAAATTTTGTGTCTTTTCAGAATGACGTAGCTTATACCTATCGACTAATATTCTGATCAATAATATCAGAAACCCAAGGAATATAGCTGAATCTTCCCATAAACGATGTTATGGCAAGATATGTTAAAAATGCATAAATAGCTGCTTGCAAAATCGAATAATCAAAAATCAACGGCATATTTAACAAAAAATTAATTTGTGCAACAATTTTGTTAATAAAAGGTATTACACTCAAAATATTTGACAAAAAGCCTACAAAAATCGACAAAACGGCAAATCCTAATGAAATAAAGATTGACTGAAAAATATGATATTGTAAAAAAGGTTTCAATCTGGCTTTTGTAAACAAGCCGATAATTAACCATACAAAACCAACCATTCCCATTGTCCAATATGACAATGCTGCAACTATTCTTTCAATTAAATATGGGGCTTCACTTTTCATTATACGGGCTCTCCGTTTCTTTTCTTGTCAATATATTCATCTATAATCTGGTTATAAATAAGTCTATACTCATCATTTGCCGGCTCTAAATTAATAGAAGCTCTGTATGATGCAACAGCTTGTTCTATTTCACCTTTCAGATAGTGGGCGTTTCCTAAAAGCATATATGTTAAAGCGTTGTTAGGCTTAATTCTAAGTGCCTGTTTATATAAATCCATTGCCATATCAAGGTGATTGAAATTTGTGAATAAGTTAGCTTTCAATATTTGAGCATTTACTTCTTCCGGGGCAATCTTTTCGGCTTTATCGTACATTGCAACAGCCATATCGTATTCGCCAAACTCAGAAAGAGCAATCGCATAGCAGATATAAGCTTTGTAGTTATCGCCTTCCATTTGAAGAGCTTTTTCAAAATAAGAATATGCTTTTTCTCGTTCTTTCATCAAAGTAAGAGTGTTTCCGATACAAATCGCAACAATTTTGTTGTCTGGGTTTAGAACAAACACTTTTTTATAAAGTTCTAAGGCTGTTTCATAATCAAACAATTTAAAACAAACATTACCCATATCAATCAATGCCGTAATATTTTCCGGATCAAGTGACAAAGCTTTTTCGTAATATGCTTTTGCTTCAATATAATCCTCTTTATCTTGGTATAAAAGCGCAATTGCGTTATAAATTTCAGGATTTGTAGAATTCAAATCTATCGCTCTATTATAATAGAAAAGTGCTTTATCAAAGTTTTTCCACTCAGCAAAAACATTTCCCATATTATAGTAAATAAGAAAGTTTTTAGGGTTTACGTTTAGAGCTCGGTTGTAATAAGAAAGAGATTTTCTAAAATCTTTTTCGTAAAACCACATTGTGCCCATTCCGACAAGCGCTTGAACATCATCAGGTTTTATTGCCAAAAGACTATCCAAAACAGACATTACTTTGTCATAATCCTCAATTTGAAGATAAAGTTCTGACAATCTATGGTAATTTTCGATATTTTGCGGATTTTTTGCCATCTCCAAAGTTAATTCGTTAATTTTATTATTAATATCTTGTTTGTTCATTATCTATCCTCAAATTGCTTGATTTACACAAATAAGTATATATTCTTTTGTCGAAATTTGCAAGAGTTTGTCGAAATATTAAAATTTTTACACCACGTCAAAAACAAATCACTAACAAAAGAAAAGGCTCCAAAAATGAAGCCAATTACGTTATTAAAAAGTCTTGTATTCTTCTGAAAGTTCTTTCCATTCAGATTCAGGAATGCTGAATGCGTGACTCCAGAATTTTTCGATTGCATAAGTTTCACGTTCTTCTTTGTGTAAAATGTGAACTACAACATCGCCGTAATCCAACAAGTTCCAGCGATTTTTCATATCGTTTTCCATTCTGACAGGAGAGCGAGAAAATAATTCCTTAATTCTTTCTTTTGTGTTGTTCATCAATGCTTTTACTTGCGGTGTTGAATCCCCTGTAACGATTACAAAGTAATCCGCCAAAGATGAAACGTTACTGATATTCAAAATAGTAATATCTTTTCCTAACTTTTCGTCCAATGTTCTTGCAATAACGCAAGCAAGTTTTTTTGAATCAATATCTGTCATAATAATTTCCTTTTTTGTTTGACTATGATAGCACAATTTTTTGAACTTTGCAATAAAAACTTAATTTTTGCAAAGCCAAGTCTGGTGAAATTTCTCCGATTTTATTATATAATCCAACTATGTTACAAAAACTTTCAAACCTGTTAGACTGGATTTATAAAAAGAAGTGCTACTTTTGCAGAAGTTCCAAAGAAGCCGTCAAAATGTGCTCAAAATGCTACGACGATATGGATTTTTTGCCTGTTCAGATTAATAGAATTATTAACGGAAAGAAAGTTTACTGTGCAGGAGTGTATTCAAAAAACCTTCAAAAACTTATCCGTGGGCTAAAATACCATAATCAAAAGGATCTAGCTTACTACCTTGCAAAGTTTATGGCTGAATATTTGAACAAAATTACGGACAAAACGGATTTTGAAATAATTCCCGTACCGATTTATCCAAAACGAGAAAAGAAACGCAAATACAACCACATGAACCTTGTTGGCGAAGAACTCGCAAATCTTACAAATAATTCTTTGAATAAAAATTTAATAAAACGTGTAAAAGATACCAAACCTCAGTACAAACTCAAACGCCACGAGCGTATGCAAAACCTTAACGGCGCATTTGAAGTCGATAAATCAAATTACACCGGCAAAGCACTGTTACTTATTGACGATATTTGCACAACAGGTTCTACTTTTGAAGAGATGATAAAAGAGTTTGCAAAACACGGAATAACAGACATAATCTGCTTTGCCGCTACAACCCCATTTGATTAAAGGAATTCAAAATGATATTAAGCGAATTTTCAAAATATTTACAATCAAGAAACGATGATATTACCTCAAACCGTTCATCTGGCACAAAAATCCTCTGTGATTGGATTAAACTTGTAATCAACAAAAATCCTAAAAACAATGTTGACAAAATTGTGCACAAAGAAATTATGCTTGCCGAAAACAAATCCGGCGACTTTTTTATTGTTGGTAAATCCGAAAGTGGTAGAGTTCTCGTAAAAGCCCTCTACAATTACGCTTTGAGTTATGAACATTACATCATGAGTAAATGGCTTGAAGATAAAAACGCAAACGATTTCGAAAAATAACTGCAAATTAGGATTACTTTGCCAAAAAATAAAAATACCATATATGAATAGTCTGTTTAATTGATTTTATTAAGATTTATTAATTATTTTTATTAATTTATGCTATAATAATGACAAAGATAAAAATATAATTAATCTTCTATTATAAGTGAGGTAGAAATGGCAGGTATTGTAAATTTATTATCACAAATGTTTGTCCCACAAACAACACAAGTTGTAACCCCAACAAGAAGTTCGTCAGCAAATCCTTATAGCAACAATCCGTTTGTCAGTTATAATGGACACAGTTTAAATGCTTATGCCAAAAACGCGCCGGTTCGCGGGGGATATTTTGCCGGTTACTACAACGGGAAGCAAAATATTGTAGGGCAGAGACTTTTTATTGAAGTATAAAATCTTTTAAAGCCAAATTTTAAAGATTTACCCCAAAGTGCTTCTAGCCTTTTATTATTTATAATTTTTCAAAAATTCCAGTACATTTCTCAGTGCTTTACCCCTGTGTGAAATTTTGTTCTTTTCTTCTTCGGAAAGTTCGGCAATCGTAACTTCTTGCACTTGCTCTTGAAGTGAGATGGTTGGTATAAAAACAGGATCATATCCAAAACCGTTTGTGCCGGATTGTTTTCTTGCAATTTTTCCATGGCATTCGCCACGAGTTTGAAAAACTATTTCGCCATCTGGGTTTGCGATTGTCATTGCACAAACAAATTTGGCTTTACGATTTTCTTTGTCGCTCATTGCATTTAGCAATTTGTCAATTCTTGCTTGGGGGGTGTTGGCGTATCTTGCGGAATATATTCCTGGTGCACCATCAAGAGCTTCAACGCAAAGACCTGAATCATCAGCAAGAGCCATCATTCCACTAAGCCTTGCAGCTTCTTTGGCTTTAATATATGAATTCTCTTCAAAAGTCGTTCCATCTTCTATCGGGTCAAAACCTTTCGGTGGTAAGACAAATTCAATGCCAGAACCTTTGGCAATGTCGTTTACTTCTTGGAGTTTATGCGGATTTGATGTTGCAAATACGATGTTAGTCATTGTAGCTCCTTGTTGATAAGTGAAAAGTGAAAAGTGAAACGTGAAACGTGAAAAGACCGTTACAGGTGCTATCGCACCCAAATTAATTAATGAGCGGAGCGAACGAAAAGGACTTCTCACTTCTCACTTCTCACTTTTCACTGCCTCTAAATTACTTCCCAAACCTTCTCTGCCTACTATGAAACTCTTCCACGGCATCAGCAAGCGAATTTTTGTCAAATTCAGGCCAATATTGTTTTGTAACAAGAATTTCAGAATATGCAATTTGCCACAAAAGGTAATTAGAGATGCGTTTTTCGCCACCTGTTCTGATTAGCAAATCAGGATCAGGAATTCCTTTTGTGTAAAGGTTTTGAGAAATCAATTCTTCTGTGATGTTTTCCGGCTTAATTCCTTGTTCTACAATTGATTTTACTGCGTGAACAATTTCATCTCGTGCGCCATAATTGAAGGCAATTTGAAGATGAACTCCGGTATTATTTTTAGTTGTTTCAACGGAATTGCTCAGAATTTTTTGTAGTTTTGGACTAAGTTTTTTAATGTCGCCGATAAAACTGATTACAACGCCTTCCGAGTGCATTTCTGCAAGCTCGTTTGTCAAGGTAATTGCAAGAAGTTCCATCAAAAAGTCAACTTCTTCTTTTTTTCTGTTCCAGTTTTCAGTTGAGAATGCATAGACTGTCAGATATTTAATACCAAAATCTTTGCAAGCTCGAAGAGTTGCTTTCAATGCATCTACACCTTTTTTATGTCCCATAGCGGACGGAAGTTTTTTTTCTTTTGCCCAGCGGCGATTTCCGTCCATAATTATTGCGATGTGTTGCAAATTTGTTTCTTTTACTATTTCAGCTGTTCTTGTTTCGTTCATAACTTTCATTATAGGGCAAACATGAAAAAATGGAATAGGAAAGTGAGAAGTGAGACGTGAAGCGTGAAAAGTGAGACGTGAGGCGTGAAGAGTGAGACGGGAGGTGTGAAAAGTGAGACGTGAAGAGTGAGACGGGAGGTGTGAAAAGTGAGACGTGAAAAGTGAAAAGACCATTACAGGTGCTATTGCACCAAAATTAATTAATGAACAGAGCGAGCGAAAAGAACTTTTCACTTTTCACGTCTCACTTTTCACTTTTACAAAAATATGAACTTTGCTTAACCTCTCTCCTCAAATTATTTACAAAAAAATTTGTTCATGTGATAATAATGTTGAAAGCTAAAAATATAATAGCGAATGTACACAAT
>CAKUZO010000003.1 GCA_934717895.1 uncultured Candidatus Melainabacteria bacterium
TGTTATAAGGAATAGTTCTGATAACCAGTGCACTTTTTCCTAATTGACGGCTTAAATTAACCCTAAAACGAGAAACCCCATGGATTTCAAATGCAAAATCCAAATCAAAAACCGAGTTAACTTTCCCTTTAAAATGGGTTGGAAGCAATATATCATAAGCCAAAGATATATCAGCTTCGGTTAAAAGAGGCATGTCGACTTTTGTTATTTTCCCATCAATTCTAATAACAGGGTGCTCATCTACCTGTAAATGCACATCAGAAGCCCCTATTGCAACTGCCTTCTTTAAAAAAGATAATATATTGAATTTCGAATTAAAATTATTTTCCACGTAACAACTTCTCCTCTGTTATTATTTTAGCAAATATTAGTGATATTGGCAAGAAAAAAATATTTGTAACAAAAACTTAATAATTAAATATTAAAAAGGCAATTCTTTAAATAAAAAATACTTTATATAAATGTAAGGGAAATCAAAATTACAAATTGGAAAAATAAAAATCGGATATTAAAACTAATCAAGTTCTTCAAATGGTTTGAATGCGATTAAAGAAAAGATTTATTTTATACTCTCTCTCTTAATATCCTCGTGTTTATTTAATGTTGCTAAATTTGCTTTTAGCAACTTTTTTTTATTTATAAAAGTACAATTGAGTAGACCGATTACGATTTTGTTATAACTACCAAATTCCTTGTATGATTTTCAATTAAGGGTAAGTCGTATTGGATTATGTCAATCACTTTTGCATTATATTTCTTTAAAATATGTTGTGCTTCTTCAATTTCCTCTTGCGCCTTAATAGATTTATATGCAACAAAATATCCATCTTTTTTTAGGTGTGGAATTGCGTATTCTACGATTTTCCCAAGATTAGCAACGGCTCTTGATGTCACAATGTCAAATTTTTTGTCTATATTTTCAACTCTTTCACAAATTGGCATCAAATTTTTGATGTCCAGAGTGTTTTTCATTGAAACAATTGCGTTAATCTTTTTTCTGATGCTGTCTACTGCCGTGACAGAAATATTTGGATATGCAAGTGCGATTGGAACAGATGGAAAACCGCCGCCGGTGCCAAAATCCAACAGTTCTTTCGCTTCAAAGCCGTATTTCTCAAAAAATTTTTCTATCGCCAAACTGTCGAAAATATGTTTTTCCCACAAGTATTTTTCATCGTTTTTAGAAATCAAGTTTACTTTTGCGTTTTCTGTTAAAAAAGCTTTTATATAATTTTCAAAAAATTCTTTATCCTGCATTATACACCTTTTTTATGTCATTAATTCGTTGTTCAATTTTTACAATGTTGTCTTTTGTAAAATTATTTTGTGCTAATGATTTAGCCTTATCATAGTATTTGAGAGCCACTGCATAATCCTTTTGGTTATAATAAAAATCGCCAAGAGCTAAGTCTGATGATGCTATATAAAAAGGCTCATTTAATTCTGTTGCACAGTTTTTTGCTCGTTTCAGGTATGCGAACGATTTATTTTTATCAGTAATCATTTCCGAAAGTTTCATTGCAGATACGTAAATTCCGTTATTATTTTGAGTTATCTCATCTAGTCTAAGGCTTTCTTGTAAGTATTTTATTGCAATCTCTGTTTTTCCGTGTTCATCAAAAATTGTAGCAAGATTTGAAAGCGTTGATGATAAAAATTTGTTAATTTTTGGATCTTGCGATGTTTCAACACATTTTTTATAAAATTTTACGGCTGTCTCAATATCGCCTTCTTCGTCACAATTTAGGGCGTATTTGAAATACACTTCTGCAAGTACGGTTTTTTCTATACCTGTTGTAGAACTTGGTAATGCTGTTTTTATATTGTTTCCTGTAATACTTGCCAATAAAAGCTCTGATTTAAGCTTTAAGTTTGGAGAAATTGTTTCCAGTAAAATTTCTTTCAAAATCTTTTCTGCTTTATCTCTTTTGAAGGTTATATAAAATATATTTGCAATTTCGTACTTGCATTCGTTAATTTTTTCTGTGTCACCGGTCGAAACATAGAATTCTTCTGCAAGTTCATAATATTTTTGGGCGTTGAACCAGTCAGATAATTTATAGAAGTTTTCACCGAGTTTGGTATATAAAATCGGTAAAAAAGTGTAGAAATCATCGTCTTTATTCATTGTTAATGCTTTTTGCAAAATCATTATGACTTTTTTATAGTTGAATTTTTCCTCTTCTTTTTTAGCAAGATTAAGAAGGTTGATTAGTGACAGGTTTTTAATTTCGTCAAGAGTTTGTTGATTTTTTGCCGAAATATCGACAAACGTATTTATAGAATCTGCAATTTTATTCATAATTGCAAGCTCATTTTCCTCAGAATCGAAAACAAATGAGATTTTTTTGATTTGCTCGTCTTTTTCTTCTTTTGTTTGAGGAATTTCTTCTGCAACTTTTTGTTCAATAAATTGAACTTCCGGAACAGGTTTTTGCGGTAAGACAGGTTTTTTCGGAATAAATAAGCTGTGAAATTCGATTTCTGCACGCATTGTTTGGCGGGAAATAAGCAAATCCCTTTCAAGCGGTTTGAGCGGAAGTTGAGTTTTGTATAATTCCACACAGCTTTTGTGGATTTTTACTGCAATGTTGTCTGCGATTGAGTTTTGTGAGATGTCTTTGTAGTAATCTTGAAGGTAAATTAAAGAACCTTCGCGTGTCAAAATCATGTTGTCGACAAAGTATGCGATGCGTTCTGCATTATACAAGTTTAATGTTTTTAAAAGCTTTACGTTTACAGGGTGACGCATAATCGTCAAAAACCTTAATAAGTGACCACTTACAGGATCAACAAGCGACAGAGCCTCTCTCAATATAAACTCATTGAAAGACAAAAAGCTCTTTGTGTAGCCTGATAAAAAATCAATCAAATTTAGTTTTCTTGCTTGCATTACTTTTATTGCAAGAGTTGTGTAAAAATAGTAGCCACGTGAATATTTGTATAATTCATCTGATAATGGCCCGATTTGCTTGAAATCTTCTGATTTAAGATATTTTTCAAAAATCCCTTTTTCAAGAGCTGAAATTGCAACACGTTCAAAGTTTTCGCCAAAATCTGTGTAGTCGAATTTTCTGCCGATTAAAACAATTTTAACATTTGTTAATTTCGATATATGCAGAATAAAGTCAAGGATTTCTTGTTTGTTGTTCTTTAAAATCTGTTCAAAAGAGTTGATAACAACTACAACAGGTTTTAATATGGAATCAAAATAGGCGTTGATTTTCTGGGTAAAATTTTCGGTTCTTGCTTTTGGGAATTGAATAACTCCTTGTGCAGTCAGTCTTTTAAAGTTGTCAAAAAATTCAAGCAAAATATCATCTAAGATAGTTGTTTCAAAACAGTTGTATCTAAGTGTAACAACGTCTTCGCTCAAAAAAGAAAGTGCTTGATTTACAACCATAACTTTTCCTGTTCCCATAAACCCGTTTACCAGTAATAGTGGAGTGTCTGAGTTAAAAAAGTTTACAATCTTTTCGATTTGGGCAAGGTTGTTTTCGATAAGGAACGGATTAATTCCAATATCTTGCTTTTGAATTGTTTTTTTGTCGACAGCCTCTTTTATGAATTCCATAAAGCTATATTAATAGATTTCTTAAAATTTTGCAAATACAAAATTTTTATAGTACAATTTCAGTATAACAGATATGAGGGGAAACTTATGGAATTTTTTAGAAAACATCAAAGAGCTATTATAGCAGTAATTGCAGTCACATTCATTGCATGGACTGTTGGCTTAATGTTGTTACCTCTTATGGTTAAGTAGAAGATATGAGAAAATTTATAAAAAAACTTTTTATAGTTATAATGGCTTTGCTTATAGGGAATGTGGGCTTGATGGCTGAGGCAAATCAACTAAAAACAATTCAGCATAAGCAAAGAGTTACGCATGAAAAAATTAAGCGTCTTAGAGCGTTGGAACACCTTGAAAAGAACAAACTTTACAAGAACCAGCAAAGGCTTGAACAGACATCTAATAATCTCCAACAATCAAAGAACAGATACACTTCTCTGGAAGGGCAACTTGCTCAGATGGAGAGAGATTTGAATGCGTCAGTTGCAGAGTTTAATCAAGCAAATGTTGACATGCGCAAACGTATAAGACAGGTTTACAAAAATCAAAGAACTGGCATGTTTCAGTTGATTTTGACCGCAAAAGATTTGAATTCGCTATTAGATGTTGTTTATTTCGAGAAAATTGTTTTGAAAAAAGACTATGCAAGGATTATGGCTGTTCGTGCAAAATCTCAACGAATTGCGGCTATGAAAAGAGATATCCAGTCTAAGAAGATAGCTTTGGCGCAATCAATTGAGGCTATTAATTCTCAACAAAAAGAATTGAAGTCTTCTATTGCAATGAACCAAAACATGATTAACAAGTATAAGTCAGACAGAAAAACATACGAACGTGCCGAAAGAGAACTTGCAAGACAGTCTGCAAGTATTCAGAGTATGATTGCAAGAAACAGAGGCGGTTCAACTGTAAGGATTACATCGACCGGATTTATGAGACCGATTGGTGGAAGAATTACTTCTCCTTTTGGTTGGCGAACTCACCCAATATTTAATAGTAGAACATTCCACTCAGGAGTTGATATTGCGGGGCCAAATCATGGAAGTATTCATGCTTCAAATTCCGGAAAGGTAATTTATTCCGGGTGGTATGGCGGATATGGTAAGGTTGTAATTTTAGATCACGGTGTTGTGAATGGAAAGCCGACAACTACTTTGTATGCACACATGTCATCTATAAAAGTGGGTCAGGGACAATTTGTTCATAAGGGAGATGTTGTCGGATATGAAGGAACAACAGGTTACAGTACAGGGCCACATGTTCACTTTGAGGTAAGAATTAACGGAAAACCTAATAATCCGTTGAATTATATTTAGGATAATTGTGTAGGTAAAAAATTGAAAAAGTATTTATTAATAACAGCTTTAATATTGTCAACAATAATCCAACCGGTTTTTGCAACTGGTTCAATGAACAGTTCTGAGGAGTTGGAAGAATTATTTAATGAAGGATTTTATGAGTCACCTTTGGGAGCAAAAATGCCGGAAGCGACAGTCGTTGAAGGCAGTACAATAAACCCTGTTCGAGGCATGCCTCTTTTTAAAAAAACTCGTATTAAGGTCACAAATAAATTAAGAGAACGCAACTACAAAAAAAAGTTAAAGTTGATTGAACGAGAAAAACAGGAACAAGCTAAGGAAGAAGCAGAAGAAAATGCAAAATTGAATAAAGAATTGAATATTAATTTTGCAGATCCGCTAAAAACTATTGATCAAGAACAACAAGCTGGTTCTAAATCAGATAAAAAATCAAGTAAAAAGAAACTTTCAAAAGGACAGAAGTCTGATGAGGTTATGGAATTGGAAGGCGGAGTAAAACAGCAAGTTACTCCAAATGACGTTACACTTGATGCTGATAATATTGATTATGATGACAAAACAATGGATTTGATAGCAACCGGCAACCCTGTTTTGGTCTTTCCACCCCAAAACGTTACTATAAAAGCTGATAAAATTGTTTATAATAAGGCTTCAAATGTTTTGAAAGCTTATGGAACGGTTGAGGTAATTCGTGACGGTAAGAGTGTATTTGGTGATTTCTTACAAGTCAATATGAACGAAGAAGATGCATTTCTAGATAATATGCATACCAAAGAATCTATTGTGGATATGAAATCTGAAAAAGCTGAAATGACAGATGACAAAATTACCTTGTACAAAGGGCGAATTGAGTCAAAAGATTCGTATATTTTAGATTTTCATACAAGAATGATTGGCGGTAATTTTTTCAATAATCTGATAATTGATGAAGACGATAAGTCTGAAATTTTTTCAGGAACCGGTGATACTGCAATTAATGTAAAAGCTAAGGAAGTTGAAATAAATGCTAAAAAATACAACGATGTTGTAACTTTAAGAAAAGCCCAATTTTATATGGGAGATGTTCATTTATTTAATTATCCGGTGATATCTGTTCACACGAACAAGAAACATGAGTTTTTTGATGCAAATTATCCGGAATTTGGTTCAAGAGGTCGTTTGGGCATGTTTGCAGGTCCGGGGTTTGTGTTTGATACCCCATTACAAGAGGGGTCTACATTAAAGTTAATGCCGATTATAAATAGTAAAAGCGGTATTGGTTTTGGTGGATTGGCAAAATATCGAAGCGCCACAAACTATACCGATTTTGGGTATGGTTCTGCCGCTGATGTTTTTATATTAAGAGGTAAACAATTCTTAGACGACAAATTATATATGCAATATGGTGCAAATTCATACTTGAATGAATGGTGGTTTGGACCTAGAATGCCAAAATATGCTGCTGAATTGATTTACCATGATAGAGCAGTAATACCTTCTACAATTGGGGAAGGGTTGGATTTAAGATTTAAACACCGTGCAAGTTTTGGTTATATGCAAAACAATGATTATAACAGGCATGGTGAACATTATCTTGCTGATAACATTGGAACAACTAGAACCAGATATATGGCAGAAGTCGGGCAATCATTGTATAATTATGTGGATAAAGAAAAAAGAATATCTTTTAATGCTTCTTTGATGTTGCAAGGTAGTGCGGCATTGTATGGTACCGGTGATACCCAGTTTGTCGGTAGAGTTGGGCCATTTGTGCATTCTCAGGTTAAAAACTGGATGCAAGATGTTGGCTTCTATATGGCTGCATATCAAGATAATTCTCCATTACAAATGTACGATGCATATAGATATGGGCATTCGATGTTTGTAATAAGAGAATCTTTAAGATTGTGTAAATATGTAACGGTTGCTTGGTCAGGTGTTATAAGAACTGATAGTAGGAATTCTATTGCAAATAACGATATGTTCCAAGAAAATTCGTTTATTTTGGCATTTGGACCGGACGATTTTAAGATAAGTGTCGGTTATGACTGGGTTAGACAGCAAACTTATTTTTCTTTCGTATTAGCGATGGATACAAAGGGCTCATCATTGGATTATGAAAAAATGGTTATAAAAAATCCTGACAGACTTGCAAGAAGTAATCGTGAAGAGCCGGAATTGAAGGTTTATGATGCTGAAAATAATACAAGTGACAACAAACCAATTGCTAAAAAAATGATGTATGCAGAGGTTATTGATATTGAAGATCCTAATAGGGAGCAGCTATAATGAATAAATTAGATAACTTAAAAAAAGAATTAATAGAATATGGAAAACTTGCCGGTGTTAAAAATTTTACTCCTGGGTATTCTGGAAATTTTTCTGCTCGATATGGTGACAAAATATTGATTACAACTTCCGGTTCGTCAAATGGCTACTTGTCCGAAGAAGATCTTGTTTTGATGGATTTTGAAGGCAAATCTTTGGAAGAGGGGAAGAAGCCATCATCTGAGAAAATGTTACATGTGGAATTTTATAACCAAAGACCTGATGTAAACTACATAATTCATGTTCACCCTGTATTTTTGAGTTCGTTTGCGTGTTGTAAAATAGCTTTGGACGAACCGATTATGGCGGAAAATGTTTTTTATTTCGGGCAAATTCCGCTTGCGGAGTATGGACTTCCGGGATCTATGGATTTGGTTGAAAAAACAGCAAAGTATTTTAAAGATTATGATGCTATATTGATGGCAAATCATGGGTTTGTTGTCGGAGACAAAACTATAAAGGACGCTTTTTTAAAGTTGGAACTTGCAGAAAGCTATGCTCAGGTTGTGTTTAATACCAAAATGATGGGTGGCGCTGTGTTGTTTAATCAAGAACAAGTTGATGAGATAAATTCTCTAAAAAAATAATTGTGATATAATCAAGTAAAAGAGGAAAATAAATGTCTATAATGTTGGAAAATAAACAAGGTTTAATAGCAGGAGATGGAATTCTTCCGGTTGAGATGGCTCGCCATGCAAAAGAAAACGGATTTGAAGTTATTTGTGTTTCTTTGGCTAACGATAATTTAAAGGAATTAAAAAAATATTGTTCAAAAGTATACTCTTGCCACCCCGGTGAGATGACAAAAATCGAAAAAATCTTTACAGAAGAAGAGATTAAACAGGTTACTTTTTTGGGAAAAGTACATAAACGTGTGCTTTTACAACTTCACAAATTTGATAAAAGAGCTATTGAAATTTTGAAATCTGTAAAACGATTGAACGATGATGAGGTTATGCTTTTGATTGTAAAAGAATTTGAAAAGCATAATATTTCAGTTTTAGATCAAACTATTTTTATCAAAAATTTAATGATTCCGTCAGGAGTTTTGGGGAAATTAAAACCGACAGAACAACAAATGGAAGATGTAAATTACGGCTTTTGGTTAGCAAAAGAGATGGGAAAAGTTGATGTAGGTCAATCTGTTGTAATTAAAGACAAAATGATTATGGCTGTTGAAGCTATCGAAGGTACTGATATGTGCATCAAACGTGGTGCAAAATTTGCAAAGCGTGATGCTGTTGTTGTTAAGGTTTCAAAGCCGTTTCAGGATAAGAGATTTGATATTCCTGCAATTGGTTTGAGAACTTTGAAAACTATGCATAAATATAAAGCTGATTTGATTGCGGTTGAGGCAAATGAAACGATTATCGTTGATCAAGAAAAAGTTGTAGAATATGCAGACAGACACGGTATTGTAATTTTGGCAGTGTAGTATGAAAAAAATCTTTATTATTACAGGTGAATATTCCGGAGATATCCACGCATCTCACGTTGTTAAGGCGTTAAAACAGATTAATCCTGACGTTGAGATTGAAGGCGTTGGAGGCGAAAATCTCCGAAATGCAGGTGTTAAACTTTTTTCTGACCAAAAGAAAATGGGAGCTGTCGGACTTTCTTTGAAAATTATTACAGATCACTTTTTGTTGGGTAAACGAATTGTTGATTATTTGACAAAGAAGTATAAGCCCGATTTGGTGCTTTTAATTGATTATGGCGTTTTTAATTTGAATATTTCAAAGTTTTTGAAACGTGCAGGAATTAAGACGCTTTATTATATTCCGCCACAGGTTTGGGCAAGTCGCAAATGGCGAATTAACACAATAAAGAAAAATATTGATGAAGTGCTTTGTATCTTCCCGTTTGAAAAAACGATGTATGAAAGCTATGGCATTAAAACTCATTATTGTGGGCACCCGCTTGTTTCTCAATTGCCAGAAAAAGCTGATAGAGATAAATTTTTTGAGAAACATGGGCTTGATAAAAATAAAAAATTGGTGGCAATTTTTCCAGGTTCAAGAGAGTTTGAGCTGAAATTTTTGATGAAAGTTTTTGTTAAAACAGCCCAAAATTTACAAAAAAAACACCCTGATTTGCAGTTTTGTATTTCACATGCTCCAAATTTGTCTGATAGTGTATATGACAAGTATTTGCAAAAAACGGATTTTCCGGTTATAAAAGGCGAAAATCAGGCGTTGTTGAGTGTTTCAGATGCATTGATATTGGCATCAGGGACGGTGGCATTAGAGGCTTGCCTTTATCAAACTCCGATGATTATTGCATATCGTGGACCTTGGCTTTTTTATTTGATTTATTTGATTGTAAGATGTATAAAACGTGTTTCTTTACCGAATATTATTGCGGACAAATCGATTGTTCCTGAGATTATTCAAGGCGATGTGAATGTTTCTAAAATTTCTTATGAGATTGAAAAATTGCTTTATGATAATGATTACAGGCAACAAAATATTGAGGATTTGGGAGATGTTAAAGCTTTGCTTTCTGACAAAGTTTCATCAGAAGAAGTGGCAAAAGTTATTGATAGCTCTTTGCGTGCTTAATAAAACTTTAAAAATCGTCAAAAAACTTGTTGTATAAACGTTTATATATATGGTAGCGTATGATAAATTCTGTTTGTACAACAAATACTGTAAAAAACAGTCCATTTAGCGATTTTAAGCAGCCAAAAAATGGCTACTATATAAATACGTCCTTAGATACAAATACGCAAGAAGAAATTAAAAAGAAAAAAAATCACAAATTAGGTAAAACGATTACCTTATCAGCTCTTGTCGTCGGTTTTGGAACTCTTGCTATTTTTAGTGGACGCTTAAACAAAGGTGCGACTAAATATTTAAACAAGTGGCGCATTGCCTTAGAACAAAAAATTGCAAAAGGAGGAAAATACCAAAACTTTTATCGTTATGCATTAGGAAAAACAGAATCTTTTCTTGCAAAAACAGAAAGTATAAATAATTTTACGACATTTAAAGATGTAATATGCCAACGTTTAATGTGGGGAAAAAATGGTCAAAGAACATTTACCCGTCGTATTCACGAGGGGATTACAAAGATGTTTACCAAAATAAGCAGAAGTACTGTAAATTCTTCTTATGCAACGACTCAAAACAAATTTTCAAAATTAACGGAACATTTAGCGACAATAAATGAGGAAATATTAAGGAATAAGCCGGCAGATACTGCTGTCGCAAATACTATCAATGCCTTGAATTCTCGAATAATTTCCGTTAACCAACATTTAGAAAATGGCTTTGGTATAAACGCAAGAGCCAGAAGACTTAAAGAGGTTAATAGAGCTACAGATGGCTTGTTTGAATATTTTTGGAATGCAAGTTTAGGCGATATAAGAAGAAATTATAAATCAAGGGGTATGTGGCAAACCTATATTGCAGAAACTTATATGCAGCCGGCAAAAAGTAAACTTGCTGCTGATACAAGTGCGTTGAGAAGGGTTATTTCTCATAATATTTCGGATAGTTACAAGGCTTCAAGCGCATTTGTAGATGAGTTACAAAAATTTGTAAATCCGACAGATTTAGCAACAAATGAAATTTTGAACTCAGTGCGTTCAGGGTTGACAAAATACAAAAAATTATCAGGGGCGCAAGAGGCTGCTGAACGTGCAGAGTTGTGCAAAGAAATTACTCAAAATTTGAAAAAATTAACAGAAAGTTTTAGGACAGTTGCAGCTGAACAAAAATATGATGATAATGCTTTGAAATCAGTTGTAGAATTCTCTTCAAAAATCGAAAATGCAATAAACAATAACTCAAAAGGCGAATTAGAAGAAATTTTGACAGGATACAAATCACTATTGCCTCGTGATAAATATTTGAAATTAAAAGCAGAAATAGCAGATGTAGTTAAGTCTTTGGATAAATCTATTGATATTGAAACAGTTCAATATGTTGACAAGGCAAGAGATTTAAAACTTGGAGCCGCACCAACAGATGTATTATCTATTTTGACAACAGTTGGTGCTGTCGGTTACTATGTAAGTAAGTCCGACAATAATGATGAACGAATTTCTGCATCACTAAAATATGGTATTCCGGCAGTTGGTGCTATTGCAACATCATTGTTCTGTACTGCAAAATTGGTTTCAGGTGGAAAAGCGATGTTCTTAGGTTTAGCTTCCGGTTGGGTTATTAACAAAATAGGCGTTTTTGTTGATGATTTGCGAAAGAAATACGCACTGGACGTGTCTTTACACTCGCGAGAAATTTTGAAACCTCAACCAGATAAAGTATAAACAACAGATTTATTTCTGCTACAATCATAGAAAAAGGATAAAATAATGGAAACAGCTGAAACTACTATAAGATATAAATTAGAACAACGAGAAATTGATAATTTGAGTGAATTTGCTACCAAAAGCCGTTTTACAAAAGGAAGAAAAAAGAAGATTGAACCTTGTCCTATGCGTACGGAATTCCAACGTGATAGGGATAGAATTTTACACTCAAAAGCTTTTAGACGTTTGAAGCACAAGACACAAGTATTTTTGTCGCCGTTTGATGATCATTTTAGAACTCGTTTAACACATACTTTGGAAGTCTCTCAAATCGGTCGTTCTATTGCTCGTGCACTGGATTTTAATGAAGATTTGGTTGAAGCAATCTCTCTTGGCCATGATTTAGGACACACTCCTTTCGGCCATTGTGGCGAGGGCGTTTTGAATGAACTTGTAAAAGGCGGTTTCCACCATAATATCCAAAGTGTTAGAGTTGTTGAAGTTTTGGAAGATTTGAACTTGTGCCAGGAAACAATTGATGGGATTTTGACGCATACTTGGGGCTACACACCCAAAACACCAGAAGCTCAAATCGTTCAATTAGCCGATAAAATTGCTTATATTAATCACGATATAGAAGATTCTATCAGAGCAGGAATTATTGTGGAAAGCGATTTACCGAAAGATTGTATTGAATATTTTTCATCAATTCAAAGCAGACGTTTGAGTAAAATGATTAGCGAAATTGTCACAAATTCAATCGGCAAATCGGAAGTTTCAATGAGTGAAGAAGGTTGGCACTACACAACAAAACTTCGCCAATGGATGTTTGAAAATGTTTATGAGGAAGCATCTCCTGCTAAGTTAGAAGAGAAAAAAGCCCGTAATGTGATTAAGGAACTTTTTTTCTTGTATTGTGATATGTTAAAACCTGTTTGCGACGAAAGCAAAATTGAACGTATTGTAACGGATTATATTTCTGGTATGACTGATAGATATGCTGTTGAAAGGTACAAGGAAAATTTTATTCCAATGGGTTTTAAAACCGGCGCAAAAGATGATTATTTGTTTCGTCTTGCAAAATTATATTAAGTTCAATAAAGTCTTTTTGATTGTTGAAGTTTGCAATCTTTTGGGAATTTCCAATTGTTGCTTTGTAATGCTTTTGCGTAGTATTTCTTTTCTTCGCATAAGTACTTGGTTTCATTAATTCGGTTGCAGTTTACATAAGCTTGTATGTATGGTTCTATTCCTTTGTCTTTGTAGTTTGAAACAACACAGGCTCCACCTGGAGACGTCCAATTTGGGTAAAATCCAAAAATCATACATTGTGCAGATTTTTCGTAATTTGCATAGTTGTTTAAGTATTTTGCTTTTATGCAAAAGTAAACGTCAGACGCGTTAAATCTAACTCCGCTTCCGTCTGGGAATATAAATATCGTATTTTTCCCGTCAAGTGTTTTCATGCGTTCGGTTGTTACGTATTTATCAAAATACTTATCCCAAAACGGTTCATTATCAAGTGTTTTATTTATCCTAGTCCATTCGTGCCTGTCGCCATTTTCTCGTTCTGAAAGGATAATTGCTTGGTTCATAGTCGTGTAAAATTTTTTGACAGAGGTTTCAATAATAGATTTTTTGTAGTTATCAATAATTGTAGGAAGCGTAAGAGCTGTAACAATTCCTATAACTCCTAGTGTGATAAGGGTTTCGGCTAAAGTAAAAGCTGATTCCCGATTTTTGTTAATCATTTTAAATCTCCATTTTCTTGACAAATAATATTATTGAAATTTAGTTAAATAGTACCCCTGCAATAGCTGCTGACATATAGCAAGTTAGTGTTCCACAGATAAGTGCACGAACTCCAAGTCTTGCAAGGTTTTTTCTTTGGTTCGGAGCAAGTTCTCCGATACCACCGAGTTGAATTGCAATTGAGCCGAAGTTTCCAAAGCTACATAAGGCAAAACTTGCAATTAGGAAACTCTTGTCTGACAAATGGGTTGGCAGACTTGTCAAATCAAAGTATGCGACCATTTCGTTCAGAACAAGTTTGGTTCCCATTAAGCTTCCGACAGTTGTTGCTTCTTTTAATGGTACTCCCATTAAGTATGCAAACACTGAGAATATTTTGCCAAGTATTAACTTCAATGATAGATGTGTTAAGTCAAAAGAGGCAAAATTGATGTGTAAATATTTTACAATAAGGTTTCCTGACATGCCAAGTACCCAGTCAATCATTGCAACAAGTGCAACAAGAGCTAAAATCATTGCAACAACATTAATTGCAACTTTCATACCTTCTGAAGCACCGGCAGAAATTGCGTCAAACACATTGATATAAGGCTTTTTCCTTTTGCTGTATGTGATTTTAATATCTTCACTTGTTTCAGGGGTTCCGGTTTCCGGAAAAACGATTTTTGTCATAACAAGGGCTCCGGGAGCAGCCATAATTGATGCTGCCAAAAGGTATTGAGCCGGAATTCCCATGCCGATATAAATAGGCATTGTAGCTCCGGAAATACATGCCATACTTCCTGCCATTGATGCCAAAAGTTCAGAACGAGTGAGTTTTGCCAAATATGGTCTAATCATGATTTGTGCCGCAATTTGTCCGACAAATGCACTTGCAACGTTTGATAAAGCTTCTGCACCGCTTACTCCCATAAGCTTATTCATAGCTTTACCAAAAATTGGGACAATTCGTTGCATTATTCCGTAATAATAAAGAATATTTACCAAAATCATCATGAAAATTAGAGATGCGATTAGTTGAAGTGCGAAAACTTGTGCACCAGCTCCAAATACTGATGAAAACTTATCATCATGCATAAGTGGCCCAAAAACAAACGCACCACCTTCTTTGGCAAATTCTAATATTTTTTGAATAAATAATCCGATGTTGTAAAACAAAGCTCTTCCAAGAGGAACTTTAAAAATAAATACTGCAAGTAAAACTTGAAGCAAAAAGCCCATTCCTACTGTTTTATAGTTGATTGCCTTTCGGTTATTTGACATTAAAAATGCTATCCCAAAGATTAAAATTATTCCAAGTAGTCCAAAAAATCTATCCATATTCACCCTTTTGTATATATAAACTATTGTTTTTATTTTATCGTAAATGAATAAAAAATGTTGTAATTATTGAAAAAACTTTACTTAATATTTCTTAACAAATCGGAGCAAAATTGTTGAAAAAAAATATATTAGCGGTTTATGATATAGGCGGAAATTTTCTGCAAAGTTTATATGTACATTAATTAAATAAAGACAGGATAGGGTGAAATGATGCGTGTTTATTCGGTAATGCCACGATACACGTTGGCGAAATCAGAGAGAAGTAGTCGGGTTAAATCGGAAAATCAGACAAATAGTGTAGGAATTAATATTCCAAATGCCATGCCTTCATCTGGTGTAATGATTAGTTTTACGGGAGAAGAAAAAAATATTCACCAATTTGCGTCCTATTGTCCGGAGAATAAAAGATATGGATATTCGGCAGGTGGACTCGGGGTTGTAACACAAGAGGCTCCTGAAAGTTGGCGACTTCGAGAGAATGCCGATGTAAGAGATTTTTCACCGTATCACAGTTTTGCGAATGAAGATGGGGGAATAAAAGTTGTTCGTAAAACGAAAGACCGAAATGGGAAATATAAGACCGCTTATCCGCAAGAGAATTTTATTAATGCAGATCAAAATGAGAGTTTAGAAGAAGTTGCAAAGAGGATTAAACTAAAAAAAGGTGAAGAGCTTGCTTATGTTCGACAGTTAGCACCTAACGCAAATGGCCTTTCAGGTTTTGAAGAGCTTGAAGATACAGGAATTCGTGGTTCTGTTGTTCGCCCTTCAATTGATGGTATCGGTAAACAGGAAAATGTTACATATCGTATATTTAGACTAAAAAACCTTAGAGATACCGTTGACAGTGCGATTGACAAGTTTAAAGCAAAGGTTTATCAAGAAGTTCAAGTCCCGTTCAGAGAACGTTTTACGGCAGATGTTAGGGTAAAATATGCCGAAGAAATGGAAAAAGCAAAAGCAAAAGATGATGCTGCAACTGCACTATCGGCAAGAGAAACAGAAATCAAACGTAAAAACCACCCAAATCAAGAGTTTGAACCTATTGTGTTTAAAGATGAACAGAAAAAAGTTGAGGCAAAAATTCAGGAAGAAGTTGCCGATATGCTTGCTAACAGCGAAGAATTAAAGGCAAAATATAACCAAAGACTTGCAAATAAAGATATTGCAGAACATATTGCATTAATTAAGAGTGGTGCAGCTCCGGAAGTTGCGGAACGAAACTCTGCATATTTCGTGCATACAAAAGGTTTGGCGCGTTTTGAAGGTCCTTATGGCAATGATAATGCTTATTATTCTTCCAGTGCTCAAATCAAAGTTGACGGGAAATTACAAGAAATCAATACCGATTTGGCTTATGCAGATAACAACAGAGCATTTGTTGATGCTTTGCCGAAATTGAATTCAAAAGAGCATGGCGAATTCAACCCTGCACAAATTTGGTTACACGACAGACCTGCATTTGCCGTTGCGAATTATATTGCTGATGAATCTCATTTTGGAAACGAATATTACAGAGGTGTAAAAACTCATGGAACATTCCACAACCCGGGACGAACTTATCAGGGAGCCCAAAGTAATCCGTTTGACTTTTTCAAAATAGTTGCTCGAAAAGAAGATATTGAGATGCTGAGCAAGCACCCTCAATTTACAAAATTAAGTGAAATCGAAAGTCATTGGGCAACTGCATCTTTGGAAGAACAACGTTATGCAAACCAGATTTTACGTCCGTTCTTGGCGCCATTTATGGACGATTTTGCTGATCCTGCAAGAGATTTGAGAACTTATAATATTTCAATGATTCCGGTTGCAGGAGTTAAAGCAAACCCTGAAAACATCTCTGCCGGAACAGTTTCCATGAATTACGGGAAAGAAATGAAATCGTTGGAAACTCCTGATATTGCTCAGTTTATGACAACAAAGCTTGCCGAGATTGAAACAAAAGATGTTACAAACGGTAGTACACCAGCAAATTTAAGACTAAATGACCCGACCGCAGATTTTTGTCAAAGAGGACAATTAAACGGTTTGACGGTTGAAAAAGAAGGATTCACGCCTTATGAATATAAGCCTGTGTATAATAAAGAAGGAAAATTTGTTTCAGATAACATTGATGATGTATTGAAGGCTAAAAAGGCTAATACTAAATGGTTCCTTGATTCTATCGGAAAAGCTTACGACAGAGGCGGACAACAAGCTGTAACACAGATGTTTTTCAGTGCAGAACAAATATCCGGTAAGGGTGCAAGTGTAATCGGACATCTTTCCAAGTACAAAGAAGGCGACATGTTGTTTATGGGGTGGGGACGTCCTGATCCGCAAAAGGGTTATCCATCAACATTCCAAGCATTTTTAGACTTTTTGAAAGATCCGAGTGTGGATAAAGAGATTAAACAGCACGCAAAACTCGTTGTTGGAGCCGGAGTTTGGGACGAAAATGCCAGAGATTTTAAATGGGTAAAAGATATTATCAGCCAAATTAAAAGTCTGGACAACGGTGCATATCGTGGAAATGCTTGTTATGTAAACGGTTTCTTCCCAAATAGACTTGTTGGCTGTGCAACATTCTCAGAATTTACATCAAGGTTTGAGCCTTGCGGAATTACTCCGCTTGAATCATTTGCGTCAGGAACGCCAACTATTTCGACAGCTACCGGCGGGGCTCCTGATTTTATCGCGGCAACCCGTGGATATTTAACAAAAAATCCTTATCTTAGAAATCCTGAAAGTCTTGGCCTGACGGCAGAAGATTTGAAAGGGAAAGTTGGCGAAGAACTCGGGAACGCAATTGATGGCGCAAGGGTAAAAGCTAATGCTGAGGAAGTTAAAGAGTGTGTTGTCGCAGCGGTAACTGATTTCAATACACCTGCTAAGGAAGGCAAGATTTCAAAATATGCAGAAATGGTTCGAGATTGTTTGCAACAGAAAATTGACTGGCATGAAAACAGTGCTTACAATGGTGGAAAAACAGCAAACGAACGCTACATGTATGAAATCTTTGAGGTTGATAAAGGGTTTGCGGCAAGAAAAAAAGGCAAGATGAATAGGCTTGTCGGCAAAGATTTTGGAATTGCAGACGGGATTGTTGATGCAGCTAAAAAATTGCGTAATAAATGGACTAAGACAGTTATTGGTATCGGTGTTGCAATTGCAGCAGTCGGAACAGGTGCTTATGTGTTTGTAAAACGCAACCACGGCAAGCTTTCAAAACTTGCAAAATCAAAAACTAACACTCAGGACAAGAAGTTTGATAAAGCTGCTTAAACTCGGAATTGAGTTTCAGCTATTCGGATTGATTAGCCTGTAAAACATCTATTAAATCATAAATTGCGATGAATCTGTCAATCAGTTCATCGTAATTTTTTGCAATCAATAGCGAACGGAAAAGAGAGCCGAATTGCAGCGGGCGTTTTTGTCTTAAAGCAATAAGGACAGTGTTGTTTCTGTATGACATTTCAAAGCCTTTTGCAGAATATTTTTCCCCAAATGGTTTGATTTTGTTCCAAAATTCTTTTGTTATGAAATCGATTTTTTGTGGCTTTTTAGCGAAAACATAGACAAATTTGTTCATATCTTCAATATGAGGGTTGAATTGCTTGAAATGATTGGTTTTACGTTCGTTTTTGGAAAATATAATAACATGGTTGTTGATAGATTTTTCGAATTCTAGTTGAATAAGAGTCCCTTTAAAAAGGTTAGGTTTTGTAATTCCTTTGACAGGCAAAGTCAATTGAGTCGCTGAAAATAGAATGTTTGTGCCGTTATAAATTCCAAAATAAGTTGCGATATCATCTTGTGTATCAAAGTTTTTGAAAAGTTGAGAATCCAAAATCGTTGCGGTGTTTTGGTTTTTAGGCCAAGAGATAAAGTTTGCAACAGGTTTCATAAAAAGTGGCAATACTTCATCAGAAAGTTTTTTGTAAAACTCTTTTCCTGCAATGATTACGCTGATTATTCCTCGTAAAATAAATGCATACATGATAAACAAAACGACCGGAAACAAAAATAAAATAGAGCTGTTGTAAAAAACAATATATATTGCACTGAATGCGAAAGCTCCGCCGGCTACAAAGCAAAGAAGTGTTAAAATCGAAACTTTTGCAATTAGTTTGCGTCTGTATGTTTCGTATGCCAAGACTTTTGGTTTGATTACTTGCTCAAAATATTCGTAGTAAATTTCTTTTTTGCTTTTCATAAAATTTATTTTATCACAACTACAAGAAATTTTTGTGGTAAAATTTAAACAGACGTAGAATAAAAAAGAAAAGGAATAATTATGTCAGGACACTCAAAATGGTCAACAATTAAACATAAAAAAGCAAAAGTAGACTCTCAAAGAGCAGTAGTATTTCAAAAATATTCAAGAGAATTAATCGTATCAGCAAGATTGGGCGGACCTGATCCTGCCGGTAATTTCAGATTAAGAACTGCTATTGAAAAAGCAAAAGCTGCCGGATTGCCAAACGACAACATTAAACGTGCTATTGAAAAAGGAGCAGGAGCTGGCGCTGCTGACAATTACGAAGAATTAATCTATGAAGGCTATGCAGCAGGCGGTGTTGCAGTTGTTGTTGAAGCTATGACTGATAACAGAAACAGAACTGCCGGTGATATCAGAAGTTTCTTTACAAAATTCAATGGAAGTCTTGGCGCAACAGGTTGTGTAGGCTGGATGTTTGATCAACGTGGAGTTATTACATTCAATGCAGATAATACCGATTTTGAAAAACTTTTTGAAGCTGCAATTTCGCTTGACGCACTTGATGTTACAGAAGAAGATGATGGAACTTATAAAGTTTTGACATCTCCTGAAAACTTCCAAGCAGTAGTTGAAGGCTTGGAAGCTGCCGGTTTTCAAAGTGAAAACTCGGAACTTTCAAGAATTCCTCAAAACACAGTAGAAGTTACAGATGAGCAAACTGCTAAATATGTAATGTTATTGTTAGAAAAACTTGAAGAACACGATGATGTTCAAAACGTTTACGCTAACTGTGATATTCCGGACGAGATTTTGCAAAAATTGGACGCATAATGCAAACGACTTTAAAAGAAATAGAACAATTATCGAAAAAACTTAATGATGCATATAATCCCTCAGGCATAACTGTTGTGCTTGAGGAATTTTTGCCGTCTGTAAGTATTTATATATATGATTCGACCTCGGAATCTTTGCGTGAGTTCACAAAAAGCTGGATTTCTATCGATGAGATTTATTCAAAGGATAAGGCGAAAAAAATCTATTCGATTTTTGAAAAATTGCAAAATGAAAAACTTATTTCTGATGATGAAAAACATTATTATGGACTTTATCGAGGACAGAAAGTTGTCGGTATTCTTGAATTCGCCGGCAAGTTAGATAAAAGTGCAATGGAGTTTTTGAATGTTGCATCTTTTTTGATTTCGTTGAAAATTCAAAATATTATTTTATCTGACAGAATGCAGAAAAATATTGATTTTCATGATGCGATGAAAAATATTGCCAAAATTATTGAAACTCAGTATGAAACAAGTTATATAATTCCGATAATCGGTGAGATGATTGATAAATTTGTTGCAGATCACCTGATTTATATTTTCTTGAAAAATAAACTTATTTGGCCGTCGGCTTGTAATGATGAAAAGATTTTTGAGCTTATAAAATGCTTGAACAATAAGTCTGAATATATTTTGACGCCTGACAAAAAGATTGGGATTTTTCCGCTTATCAGTGAGGGAAAATTGCTTGGAAGTATTGTTACAAAAAGTACTGACAATATTCTTTCGGCAAAAGAAATCAGTTACTTGGAACAATTAACAAACCAGACGGCAACGACAATCAGTCGCGCGAATATTTATGCGGAAATCTTGAAGCATGCGACTCTTGATGCGTTGACAGGGTTTAATAATCGTCGACAGCTTGAAGAACGTATTAAACAAGAAGTTTCGAGTGCAAAAAGACAGAAACGTAATCTCTGCGCGATTATGACCGATGTCGACTTTTTCAAGAGTGCAAACGATACTTATGGGCATGCTGTTGGGGATTTGGTCCTCAAAACGATTGCTAGGGTTATAAAAATGCAACTTCGTGACTATGATATTGCCGGAAGATATGGCGGAGAGGAGTTTTCTATAATTCTTCCTTATACAAAACTCCCTGAGGCGCAAATGGTTGCGGAAAGACTTCGTAAGGCTGTTGAAAAGACAAAAATTGATATTTCTAAGGTGAACAGTGATGTTACGGAGAAAAATATTGGTGTTACAATAAGTCTTGGCGTTGCAGAATACTCGCCTGATGATGATGAAAATACTTTGTTACAAAAGGCTGATAAGGCTTTGTATAAGGCAAAAGAAAATGGAAGGAACAGGGTTGAGATCTATGAAAAAGTTTAAACAAGTTTGTCATAATCTTGATGATACAAAACAACTTGCACAAAAGTTTGCAAAATTGATTACAGACGGTTGTTTTATTAACCTATATGGAGAAATTGGAGCCGGAAAAACTGCTTTTGTAAAACTTGTTGCAGATGCACTTGATGTTAAAGAGCGTGTGACAAGCCCGAGTTTTGTGATTTTGAATGAATATCATACAGGCACAATTCCTATTTATCATTTTGACCTATATAGGCTGGAAAACGAAGGGATTAAAACAATTTACGATGAATTGAGAGAGTATTCTGAGGGTAAACAGGTTACTTTCGTTGAATGGGCTGAGTTTAACCAAAATGAGGCACCGTTTGAACATATCAAAATTAATGTTACTTATAATGATGATGATTCAAGAACTTACGAGTTTGAGTCAGTTGGAAAAGATGAAATTATAGAAGGGTTGCAAAAATGATTACACTTGCATTTGATACGTGCTTAGATAAAATGTATGCGGTAATAAAAAAAGATGGAAAGATTTTGTCATCGCGAGTTGTCGAAAATCGTGATAACAAGTACCATTCGGCGTTTTTGATTTCTACTTTGCAAGAAATTATGTCAGAAAACGGTATTGTGCCAAAAGATATTGATTTGATTGCGACAAATATTGGGCCAGGGAGTTTTACCGGAATTAGAGCTTGCGTAACTGTTGCAAGAGTTATGGCACAACAGCTTGAATGCCGAGCAGTCGGTGTTTCTTCACTTGAAATTTTATCAAAAATTGCAGATGGCAATCCGCTTGTGGCGCTTGATGCCAGAAAAGACAGTGCATATCTTTATTGTGATGGTGAGATTAAGGGCGCAGTTAAATTAGACGATGTGAAAAACATAATTGCAACAGGCAAATATGATGTTATAACAGATGACAAATTGCAGCCGATTTTGGGCGGAAAGTCTTATCAGCAAGGAAAATATCCACTTGGAGAAATCTTGGCAGAACTCGCTGAAAACACTTCAGCAGAAGGTAATTGGCGCAAATTAAAACCGCTATATATTCAACCGCCTCCTGGGGTGTAATTTTTCGCTTTTCTCTTAAAAAAATATTGCTTAAATTTATTGAAATGTGGGAATAATATACTCGGACAGTATTTCATAGGTCGCTTGTATGGAGAAGAAAGTCAAAAAGCCTGAAAATTCGTCGTTCAAGGTCGAAGAAATTCCACTTACCCGAAAGGAGTTGAAAGATTTACTTAACTTTCATATTCCTTGTCTTTGCTGTGGAATGGATATGTTGCACCCGGATCTGTACATGCATCTGATGGAAATGAAAGAGCTCGGTGGCAAAGCGTCTTGTGCAATAAAAATATTGGAACCGTATGAAAAAGTTATGCACCCTGTTGAGCGTCAGGTTTTCAATATGTTAAAAAGTATGGCTGGAAAATACCCAGACAAGAATTTTAAAGAGCTTTTGCTAATGAAAAAAGAGGTTCACGAACTTGCGTTAGTTAAAATTCAAAGTGGAATTTTTAATAAAATAAGCTTTTACAGACGAATTCTTCCGACAAAAATTGCAAGAAGGCTTAGAAAGTTGATTATTAACACTAATGACATTATTTTTACACCGGAACCGCACAAGCCGTTTTCTCGTCGAATTTTTATTCATAAATTGAAAAATATTGTTAAATCGATAGGAAATCCGCGAATAGAAAACGAGATTTTGGAAATTGCAAGAAGGTTGCCAAGATCCAGTGATGAAGTTTGTGCTTTTGTTGTGAAAAACGCTAGAAAACGCCCTGAAATTATTGCACTAAACCTTATTCACCCATCTGTCGGGACTTTTGAACATATTTTGCCTAAATGTATGAACGGCAAAAATAATTCTTTGAATTTTGCTCTGGAATGTTCGTATTGCAACAATTCTCGTCATCATTATCCTATATCGGAACAGATTGAAGAAAATCCTTTAATGCCACAAAACGCACAATTCCAGATGGATAAATTGATTTCTCTGTATAAAAAAGGTCTTTGCAAAAAAGAATACATATTAAATTTGCAAAAAGTATTGAGAGAAATGTCTGATGACCTAATTTGTTTAGATTTAAGCGAAATTGAAAATATTAATATATAAAATAATTTTAATGGCAAATATATGTTAATAATTTCAGCAATTAATATTATATAAAAAATCCCCCTAGCATTTGTTAGAGGGATTTTTTTATTTTATTATTTTTTATTGAATAGCCTCTGCGCATTCTTCGCAAATTCCGTCGGCATTTAGTTTTCGATACTTCCAGCAACGAGCACATTTTTCACCCTCTGCCTTTGTAACCCAAACCGTATACCCTTCCTCAGAATGTTCATTCAAGACATTTTCAGGTTTTTCATCTGTTACGTGCGCCTGAGATGTAATAAATATATTACACAACTCGTCCTCGTTAGCCTTCAAGATTTCTGCATTATCGGATTTTACAAACACAGCAACTTCCAAAGAGCTTCCAACTTGTTTTTCTGCTCTAAGAGGCTCAATTGCACGAGTTACAACCTCACGAGCTTTCAAGATTTGTGTGAAATCTTTTTCTAGCTGTTCATTGTTCCACTCAGCTTTTGCCTTAACCCAATCAGAAAGCAAAATGCTTTCCAATCCGCCTTTTTGACATTCCGGAACACTAGCCCAAATATCTTCTGCTTGGTGAGGCATTACAGGTACAAGCATTCTCACTAATGTTTGCAATGTTTCATACAAAACAGTTTGGCAAGCGCGACGTGAAAGCGATTTTTTACCTGCTGTGTACAATCTGTCTTTTACAATATCAAGATAGAATGAGCTCAAGTCAACTGCCGCAAAGTTTTGAAGCTGTTGGAAATATTTATAGAACTCGTAATTATCAAACGCTTCCGTAACACTTACGATAAGCTGGTTTAGCTTATGCAAAGCGAATTTGTCGATAGCTTTCAAGTCGTCATACTGAACGTAATCAACTTTCGGATCAAAGTCAAACAAGTTTCCAAGCAAAAATCTTGATGTGTTTCTTGTTTTCTTAAAGATTTCCGCAAGTTGTTTTACAATATTGTTGCCGATTTTGGTATCGTTTCTGTAATCAACAGATGCTGCCCACAATCTCAAAATATCAGCACCATAAGTTTTAATAATTTCATCAGGTCTAATATAGTTACCCAAAGATTTTGACATCTTTCTGCCATCTTCGCCGAATACAAATCCGTGAGTCAAAACAGATTTATAAGGGGCTTTACCTTGAACAGCAACACTTGTCAAAAGTGAAGATTGGAACCAACCTCTGTGTTGGTCAGAACCTTCCAAATACATTTCAACAGGTGTGTGACCTAATACATCAGAGCGTTTTTCAACTACGGCACGCCAAGTTACACCTGAATCAAACCAAACGTCCATAATGTCGTTTTCTTTTCTGAAACAGTGAGTTTTTCCGCATTTAGGGCATTTGAACCCTTCCGGCAACAACTCATTAGCGGAATATTTTACCCACGCATCAGAACTTTCTTTTTCAAAGATTTTAGCTACGTTTTCAACCGTTTCATCTGTAACTACAACCTCTCCGCATTCCTCGCAATAGAACACCGGAATTGGCACGCCCCAAGCTCTTTGACGAGAAATACACCAGTCTGTACGACCTGCAACCATGTTTGAAATTCTTGCTTCACCACCGGCAGGAATCCATTTTACACCCTTGATAGCTTCCAAAGCTTGATCTCTGAATTTGTCAACTTTTACAAACCATTGAGGTGTAGCTCTGTAAATTACAGGGTGTTTACATCTCCAACAGTGCGGATAACTGTGATTGATATCTTGTGCTTTCAACAAAGCACCGCAAGCTTTCAATTTTTCTATAACAACAGAATTTCCTTTGTAGTAAGGAAGTCCTTCTAAATCCTTGTCCTTAACGGCATCAGTCCAAACACCGCGGCTATCCAAAGGAGAAAATACTTCAATACCATACTTGCAACCGACTTCATAGTCTTCAAGACCATGGCCTGGGGCTGTATGAACTGAACCGGTACCTGCATCAAGCGTAACGTGTTCACCCAAAATAATAGGGGATTTTCTATCTACAAGCGGGTGTTGAGTTTTCAAAAGTTCCAAATCCTGCCCAACACAAGAGCCCAAGACTTTAATATCTTTTTCGTCCCACTCAACATCAGCCAAAAAGCTTGCCAATAAACCTTGTGCAACTACGTAAATATCACCTTCGTGTTCAAAGAAAGTGTATTCAAATTTAGGGTGCATACTGATTGCCATATTTGAAGGAATTGTCCAAGGAGTTGTTGTCCAAATGATGGCATAAACGCTGCTAAGAGGCGAAGTAGCTAAGCAGCTAAGTTTTTTAAGTTTTGCAGTACTTTCTTCATCAAACTTAAATCTTACATAAATAGAAGTTGATGTAACGTCAGCATATTCAACTTCTGCTTCTGCAAGAGCTGTTTCGCAAGATGCACACCAATAAACAGGTTTCAAGCCTTTTTCTATATAACCTTTTTTATACATATCGCCGAAAACTCGAACTTGTTCAGCTTCAAATTCAGGTTTGATAGTCAAATAAGGGTTTTCCCAATCGCCAAGAACCCCAAGACGTTTGAATTCGCTTTCTTGACCTTTCAAACTGTTTAGTGCATACTCACGGCATTTTTGACGCAATTCATAAGGAGTTACGGCGCTTCTGCCACCTTTAATATTTTTTACAACTTTATTTTCAATCGGCAAACCGTGCCCGTCATACCCCGGAACATAAGGAGTGTAGAACCCTGCCTGAGCCTTATACTTCAACAAAATATCTTTAAGAATTTTGTTTAAAGCTGTACCAACGTGAATTTTTTCAGAACTCAAATATGGAGGGCCGTCGTGCAAAATAAACTTATTTGCTTTGTCACGATTATTGATAATTTTGTTATAAATATCGTGTTCAGCCCAAAATTTCTGAATTTCTAATTCTCTAACCGTTGCATTTGCTCTCATAGCAAGAGTTGTTTGAGGCAAATTTAAAGTATCTTTATACTCTTTTTTTGTTTCTGTTTCGTTTGCCATATTATTCTTATCCTTCTTTTATTTGTTCAATTTTTTCTTGTATGTCACGCCCAATACTTTCTTCTTTGGACGTTCTTACAAATTCTCTCATTTTATCGTAATCAAAAACTTTTTCCCACCTTGCGATTACAACTGTTGCAATACAGTTTCCGACAAGGTTAATTGTTGTTCTGCCCATATCAAGGATTTGGTCAATACCCAAAAGTATTGCAACACCTAAGATTGGAATATTAAAGCTTGCCAAAGTGCCTGCAAGAACAATTAAAGATACTCTTGGTGCTCCTGCAATCCCTTTACTTGTAAGCATTAACGCAAGCATTATAATAATTTGTTGATTTAAGTCTAAATTAATTCCAACGATTTGAGATGAAAATAACACACCCATTGCTAAATAAAGTGTACTTCCGTCGAGGTTAAAAGTGTAACCTGTCGGCATTACAAAGCCTACAATATTTTTAGGAACCCCAAATTTTTCCATAGCTTCCATTGCTTTTGGGAAAGCGGCTTCTGAACTAGCAGTGGTGAATGCCAAAAGAGCAGGCTCTTGGACAACTCTTAATAAATCTCTCAAAGAAATTTTTACGATTTTACAAACAATAAATAAAACAAGTAAAACAAAGACTGCCAGCGCAAAATACAAAGCTCCTATTACTTTGAAATAACTTTTCAAAACTGACAAGCCGTTTGCTCCGATAGTAGATGCAATTGCCCCGAAAATACCCAGTGGCGCAAAATACATTACATATTCCGTAAATTTAAACATGATTTGAGAAACGGAATTTAGTATATCTATAACAGGTTTTGCGCTTTTCCCGACAGCAACCATTGCAAGTGCGAAAAATATTGAAAAAACAACGATTTGCAACAAATTGCCTTGTGCCATTGCGTCAATGATGCTTGTCGGGAAAATGCTTGTAACCATTTCACTGACAGATGTATGTGCCTGAGTGGCAGCCATAAGTCCGGCTTCTTGCATATGAATTGCGTGAACGGAATTGCTGGTTACAAAACCGATTCCGGGCTTAAATATATTAGCGACAGTTAAGCCGATAATCAAAGCCAAAGTTGTAACGATTTCAAAATAGATAATTGTTTTAAGCCCGATTTTTCCAAGACTTTTAGCATCTCCATGACCTGCAATTCCGACAACCAATGTTGCAAAAAGCAACGGAGCAATAATCATTTTAACCATTCTTAAAAAGATTACCGCAAACGGCTTCATTCTAACCGCAAAGTCAGGGGCAAAATGTCCTACGATAACACCAAGTATGAGTGCTATAAATATTAGGGCTGTTAATTTAGAATGTTTCAATGTAATACCTCAACGATATTATATTATAAACATGTGTATAATTAAATTTTCTATTACATTTGTAAAATTTTTGTAAATATTTGTTAATGTTTTGTCAAAAAATAGCACAAAATTTTTTGACATGTTTTCATGTAGACAAATAAGTGTGTAAAAATTTGAAAGGTATAAGACTATGGCGAACAATATGACTATTGGTCCGGCTCTTATTGTAGGTGGTAACAAGGTTGAAATGACAACTACCGGAAAAGTTCAAGTTACCAACCAAGAAGGCAAAATTAAAACATTGTCACAAGATCAATTCAAAAAACAATTGATAAAAAATGCAGATAAGATTTCAAACGGTGAAAATGTCGAATTTAAAAAAGACAACAAAATCGGCTTGATTGCCGGCGGAGCAGTTGCGACTGCGGCTGTTGTTACTGCCGTTATTTATCGTAAAGACATTGCAAAGTACATGAAAGATTTTTCTTTCAAAAAATTAGGAAAAGATATTAAAGGCTTATGGGGTAAATTAAAAGGAAATTTGAAAAAATTAAATCCGTTCAAAAAAGATAAGCCAACTCCGCCAAATGTTTTTGACGGAAGAATGTCAGCTCCAAGGAATAAAGCAGAAATGCAAACTGCAAGAGAAACTCTTAGACTAAAACAACAAGTAGGGGTAGCGGACACACATGCTCGTGTTGCAGACTTTCTAGAAAGTAAGCGCCGAACAAGAGGTAATGCTCGCAAAAAAATTGAACAAGAAATCATTGATGCATTTAATAATTCTTCAACTCCGCAAAAACGAGCAGATGTTTTGGCAGAGATGGCAGCAAACAACGCAAAATAATCCTTTCACATAACATAAACTACCAAAAAGTCACCTTGTAAAACGAGGTGATTTTTTGTGTTATTATTTAACGTATGAAAATTTCAGTGGTAATAACCAGTTATAATTATGAAAAATATATAAAAGAAACAATACAATCTGTATTGAACCAAACATATAAAGATTGGGAACTAATTATTGTTGATGATTGTTCTTCTGATAATTCTGTTGATGTTATTAAATCTTTTAATGACAGTAGAATTAGATTATATATTAACGAGGAAAATTTAGGTTTAGCTAAAACATTAAAGCTCGGGGTTGAAAAGGCTACCGGAGATTGGATTGTCTTTCTTGAAAGTGATGATTTGATAAATCCAGATTATATTACAAGAAAAATTCAAGTTATTAAAAATAACAACAATATAAGTCTTGTATTTAATGATTGTAAATTTTTTGGAGAATCTAGTAGAGTAAATGACTTTAATACAGCACTTTACAAAACAAGATTAAAAAATGCTAAAAGAAAATACCCTGCCAATATGTTTTATAATTTTTATTTAAGTAATAAAATATTTACGTTTTCGGCAGTTATGGCAAAACGAAGCGATTTGCTACAATTGGATTATGATACTCCTGTTGATTGCTTATTGGATTGGTGGCTATGGATCCAACTTGCATATATTGGGGATTTTTATTATATTCCGGAAAAATTGACCCAATGGCGTTTACACAATAATAGTTACATAAGTAATTCTGAGAAAAACACTCCGGGGGGACTTCGAATAAAAGCATATTTTAAAACATTTATAAAAAGTAAAGATTTTAAAATTCTGGTTTTTATTATCTTTTTGCGTATGATTTGGGTTTTACAACAAATAAATAAGAAATTAATGAAATTAATCCATAATAAATGGAAATAGCCTTTTTATTACAATTGCAAAAAGTTTTCTTATTGGGAATGGGAAATTTGCAAGTGTATCAAAAACTAAAAATTTAATAAAATATGGAACCTTTGTTTGAATTTTTTTGGGTATTTTTATTAAGTTACAAGGATAGTTTCTTAAAATATTTTTATAATTTTCAATAGTCGTGGCATCTGTGTTTTTTAAATCAAATAACGATTTTTTTATAAATGGCATTTGATATTTTTCGATAATTTGTCGCCATTTTAGAATTGTAATGTTGTTAATATTTTTATATGCATTTATAAATGTTTTAAAGCAAAATCCATTTTCTACTAATGTTTCAGTCAATCCTATTTCGTATTTTGATATAATCAATTTTTTATTATCTTGATGTTCTATTGATGACACAAAATTCTCAAAAACTTTTGAAGTAAAAACATTTTTCTTAAAAGCAATAAAATAACTTTGAATATGTGGGCGTTTTACAAAAAAATGTCCAACTGATTTTTTATAACCGAAATTGTTTTTAGTAATTCCCCAAAAATCGCAATTCTTCTTTTCCATTTTTTCAAGAACTTCGGAAATCGGATAAAGTGGACCATAGCAACTATCGTTCGCAAAAATCAATTCGTCATAATTATTTAAAAACGGCTTTAAATACAAAAAACCTCTTTTATATGAGCCAAAATCATATTCACCGTGGTTTTCCGTAATTGTATGGATTACAAGCCCGTTCAGTTTATTTCGTTCTGTTTGTGTAATTTCTTTACATGAAACAAATACTACATCGCAGCCGGCTTCTTTCAAAGCCTTTATATAATAAACAACATAATCATCTATTAAACTGTCTTTATTATAATGCGCAAAAACTACAACTCTTTTCATATGAGGATTATAACATGAAAATTTGTAATTCAACTTCCTTTGTAGTATTATTCAGTCAACGAGAATATTTAAACGAGAGGAAATAAAATGCAAGTATCATTAAACTGGTTAAACGAATTTGTTGATTTATCAGATATAGAAGTTGAACAAGTGGCTCACGAATTGACTATGAGCGGATTAGAAGTTGAAGCGGTTGAAGAGTTAAAACCTCAATTTACTAACATAAAAACTGTTAAAATTGAAAAAATTGACAACCACCCAAATTCTGATCACCTTCACCTTGTAACCGTAAACACAGGTTCAGGGTTGAAAACAGTCGTTTGTGGAGCTCAAAATATTGCAGTAGGACAAATTATTCCTTATGCATCAGTTGGTTCCCAAGTTCTTGACAGAAAAACCGGCGAAATGTTTACACTTGCGCCTGCAACAATCCGTGGGGTTGAATCACAAGGTATGCTCTGTTCTGCTGATGAATTAGGTGTTTCAGATAGAAATTATCAAGAAGAGGACGGAATTCTTGTGCTAAACAGAATTTTCCCTGATGTTCAAATCGGCGCTGATGTAAAAGATGTTTTAGGCTTTGAAAAAGATTACATTCTAGATGTTGCTCCGACCGCAAATAGAGGAGATCAAATGTCTGTAATCGGTGTTGCCAGAGAATTAAGTGCAATTTTTGACAGACCTTTAAAATTCTCTCCGCTAGAATGCACAAAAGATTTATCAACAGACAAGTTTAAAGTTGAAATTAAAGACGAAGATGTTTGTAAATACTACTCAATTGGCGTTTTGAAAAATCTTAAAATAAAAGCATCTCCTGATTGGTTACAAAAAAGACTTCTTGCATCAGGTGTTCGTGCAATCAACAACGTAGTAGACATCACAAACTATGTAATGTTGGAATATGGAACTCCTTTCCATGCTTTCGATTTGGACAAATTAAACGGGTATTTATGTGTAAGACGAGCTCAAAATGGTGAAAAATTAACTACTCTTGATGGTGTTGAAAGAGAACTTACAACAGATAGTGTTTTGATTGATGATGGCGAAAAAGGTGTTTGTCTTGCAGGTGTTTTCGGTGGCGAAAACTCTGAAATTGATGACAACTCAAAAAATATAGCTCTTGAAGCTGCATATTTCCCTGCTGCTACAACAAGAAGGTCTGCAAGAAGTGTTGGTTATCGTTCGGAAGCAAGTGCAAGATTTGAACGTGGTATTGATATCGAGGCAATAAGACCGGCTTTAATGCGTGCTATGCAACTTTTGGTAGAACTTGCAGATGCTGAAATCGAAGGAGTTGTTGAAACCGGTAAAAACGAACTTGAACCTATCGAAATCACTCTAAGATACGCACAAATCAAACGTATTTTGGGTTGCGACATTGCTCCTGAAAAATGTATTTCAATTCTTGAAAAACTCGGTTTTAAAAATCTTGGCGGAAACGCAGCTGCCGCAAAATTCTTGGTTCCATCTTTCAGAGCAGTTGATGTGACTCGTGAAATTGACCTAATCGAAGAAATTGCAAGAATTAACGGTTATGACAAGATTACACCGACATTGCCTGCTAAAAACCAAACTCCGGAAATTTCTTTGGAAGAAAAAGTTATTAAAAAAGTAAATGAACTTATGCTTTCATCAGGCTTAGACGAAATTATAACAACTTCTCTAATCGGAAAACCGTTGCTAGATAAATATATGCAGTCATTTGATGAGTCAAAGGCCGTTAAGGTATTGAATTCTGCAAGTGACGAAAGCACAATGCTAAGACAGGGCATGGCTGCAAGCGTTTTGAACTGTATGAAATATAATTACGATAATGCTCAAAAGATAGTTTGGGCTTATGAAATCGGGAAAACTTATGTAGTTGAAAATCCGGCTGATGAAAAATCTTCTGGCGTAAAAGAATCACGAGTTCTTGCAGGTGTTTTGACAGGCGAAGTTGAAAATTCTAAATGGCAAGTTAAATCGCATACAGATTTCTTTACTCTTAAAGGAATTATCGAAAAATTGTTTGACGAACTTGGTGTTACAAAGAGAATTAAACTTACACCTTGCGAAGATGTTGACTACATGCACCCTTACAGAAGTGCAAAAGTTAATGTTTTGGGCAAAAACTTGACTTGTATAGGTTATTTCGGACAAATTCACCCGATTTTGAAAGACAAATTAAAAATCAAAGGGCAAGATGTATTTATGTTCGAAATCAACCTAGACAGCTTGATTTCGATTATCAAAGAGCACACAGTCAGATTTAAAAAATTGCCTCAGTTTCCGGAAGTTCGTCGTGACTTGGCGTTTGTAATCAATGAGGAAGTGTCTTTTGATGATATTCAAAGAGTTATCAAAGGTGCGGTTCAACAAAATATCTTCAAAGGCAGCGAAGTTTTTGATGTTTATCAAGGCGAAAACATCGACAAAGGCTTCAAGAGTCTTGCTTTTCGTATAAAAATGCAAGATGAAAACGCAACTTTGACAGATGAAGTTATTGAAAAACAAATGAACAATGTTCGTGCAAAACTTCAAAAAACTTATGCAGAAATCAGTTTTAGAGAATAGGTTGACAGCCAAAGTTTCTTCGGACGAATGTTATTGTCCTCAGACTGGCGAAATTATTTTTAAAAATTAAGGAAGTGCATTATGAAAAAATTTTTATTAATACTTTCTATACTATTAATGTTACCGCTAAGTGCATATAGTGCCGATGTTGTGCCACAATACGTAAGTATTCAGCAGACAAACACGCTCGGACTTTATCAAGCACCGAACGAGATTATACTTTACAAAGAGCCATCTGAGGCGTCAACTCTCGTTCATAGCATAAGCTGGATTGGGGAAAAGATTTTTCCTGAAAGTGTAAAACCGCAAGACTTATTTGTAGTTTATGTGCCTTCTAAAAATCTTGCCTATCTTGCAGTTACAGACGAAACTGAGGACTGGGTTCAAGTTATTTATAACAACTCAACAGGTGCCAAAGGTTGGATAAAGAATGATGATCCGTATCGATTTTCAACTTGGGTAATGTTTTACAATATGTATGGGAAAAAATATGGGCTTAATCTCTTGAAAGAAGCACCTGAGTCTGCAAAAGATTTACATGTTGCGACAGATGACAAATCTCAAATTGTCGGAACGATAAATATGCCTAAGAAGATTAATTTAAACCTTGTTCGAGGGAACTGGGCGCTTGTTAGTGTTATGGACATTGATAGAACGCCGAAAACAGGTTATGTCAGATGGAGATCTGATAAGGGTGTGAAATATTATTTCCCTGCTATTAAATAAATTAATAAATTAAATTGTTTGAATATTTAGTTATACAGGTTTGAAATTCTAAAAAAATTGTGTTGCAAGAAAGTTCAAAATAATATATACTGTTCTTATGAATATTTTACAGAAGATTATCTATTTCTTTTTAGAAAAACAAGAAAAAACTTTAACAAAACGCCTAAGTAAGCATTTGAAAACGACGAGTGCAAATTCGACCTCTAAAACAGTTTTGTCAAAAGGGGTTACGATGACCTTGAATTCAGAAACAGAAAAAAATAAAGAATTAGTCTTAAAAAATGTTTCAGATATTGTGGCGAGTTGTAATAACGATATTTCCAAACTTTTGGCTTATATTGAAACCAAAGGCACCAAAATTGTTCGTTTGGATAATGCTGACAAGATTTTGGCTGTGATAAAAGAAGAAGAAGGTTTGATAACCTCGTTGGAAGGAATTGAAGCCCTTTATATAAATATAATAACGAATTCTGGGTTTTCATTTAAGTCAAAACCAATGTTTATAATGCGTAATGGGCAAATTGATCCTTATTATATGGCTCATCAGTTCTACAAATGGTATGCTTTGCAGATGAAGCTTCCCGGGTTTGATTTTATGTCACAAAAGATTTTTAAAATTTACTTAAATTCAGATGGAGCAATTCTTTCAAACTTAACACTTGATGAAATGACAGGATTGAAAGAGGCTATTGCTCGGGATCAAGAGGCGACAAGTTTTGCGCTTGACCTTGCAAAACAAAAAGAGGGCTCTAAAAAAGTTCTTGAAAAGATGCAAGAAGGCGGTGCTGATGTGTAGTTTTATGTAAAACTTTGCAAAGGGCGAGTTCAAAGGAATTTCTTGACCATGGTATAATATTCATTAAGGAATAACTTATGGGTGATGAAGATAAACAGTTTGACGCCACGCCAAGGAAACTTGAACAGGCAAGAAAAGAAGGACAGGTTGTAAAATCCAAGGATTTTTCAACTGCCATATCTTTGCTTATTTTGTTTTCTGTAATCTTTGGATTGGCACCGTTTATTTGGGATCAAATCGTTCAACTTTATACGCTTTTGTATGAGCAAATCCCGAATGCTCACATTGATCAGGTCGGAATGACGTATATTTTTACAATTACGATTAAGTGTGCCGCTTTAATTATCGGCCCTGTTCTTTTTGTGGCGTGGTTTATTGCGATAATGGCGGATTTTATTCAGGTGGGGCCTCTTGTTGCAACAGCACCTTTGATGCCGAAGTTGGATAAATTAAACCCTACAAAGTATTTCAAAAATATTATGTCTATAAAGACGCTTTTCGAGTTATTTAAAAATATTTTGAAAGTAATTCTTTTGGGATATATCGGTTGGAGCGTCTATATGGAGCATATTGAAAATATTTTAATGCTTGCTGCAATTGACAATAATTTCGCCGTAATGATAGAGTTTGGAAAGTTAATTACAGACTTTATATTTAAAGCTTGTATTGCCTTTTTGGTAATTGCGGCAGCCGATTATGGGGTTACAAAATGGAAGTTTTTAAAAGATCAAAAAATGTCTTTTAAAGAAATTAAAGACGAGTATAAAAATACAGAAGGAGATCCGAATGTAAAAGCAGCTTTGCGTCAGCGTCGTATGCAAATGCTTCAACAAGGTATGATGGACGCTGTGCCTGACGCTGATTTCGTTGTAACAAATCCGACGCACATCGCTTGTGCTTTAAAATATAAGGCAGAAGAAATGGCGTCCCCTATGCTTATTGCAAAAGGTACCGAGCTTATTGCAAAGAAAATTATAAAAATTGCAAGAGAGCATGGAATTCCTGTTATTGAAAATGCTCCTGTCGCTCGTGCTCTTTTTAAGATGGTTGACTTAAACCAACAAATTCCGCCGGAATTGTACAAAGCTATTGCGGAAATTCTACTTTTTGTATATAAATTAAAAAATACATCAAATAATGGAACAATTAAGTAATATCTATGCTAAAATGTTTCTATAATCATGGTTATGCAGAATAAAAATAAATTACAAGAATATATAGATATAGTTCAGAAAGTTGCCAAGGTCGAACATAGGCGTATTCCTCAACACATGGTTGATTATGAGGAGTTAGTTTCTATCGGGATTTTGGCTATTCAAGTTTTAATAAAAAATAAAACACCAGAACAATTAGAAAAATACAATGCTGCATATATTGCGACTGCTGTAAGATGGGCTATCAGAAACGAATTGAGAATTCGTTACAAATGGTATTCTCTGAAACATAAGTCAGATGATGAGGTTGATCCGGAAGAAGCAGTTGAAGGAATGGACATGCAAAAGGCAAAAGTTCGTGAAGCTGTTTACGAAACTATTCTTTCCATTGACGGTTTGGCTGCTGCTGCAAGTGATAATGATTCTCCGTTTGACTTTTTAAAAGATCCGCATGCTCAACCAGATGAAAGTGCTGAAATTACAGAAATGGGTCGAATGATAAGAGCAGCTATTGCTAAGTTGCCTGCAAAAGAAAGAACGGTTGTTGAATATCGTTTTTATAGAAACATGCAGGTTAAAGATATTGCAAGACAAATTGGTCTTTCGCCTTCAAGAGTTACGAGAATTGTTCAATCTTCGTTAAATCTGGTTAAACAGTATTTGAATGAGCATGAACAATATGGATATTAATTAAAAAAAGTTGTTGTGTTTGATTAGTATTTAAAAATATTAGTTTTTCATAAAAAAAATAGGCTAAGATTAAAGCCTATTTTTTTTATGTAATTTTGTTAATCAAATCTATCTTCCGATTTCGGTGGCTCTTTGCGCCATAGATTTTGTAATGTTTATAAGTGCTAAGTTGGCTTCGTAAGCTCTTTGTGCCAAAATTGCATCTGCCATGTCAACAGCAGGGTTTACGTTTGAGGCTCTGATATAACCGTTTGCATCTGCATCAGGGTGTCCCGGGCGATAAATTTTATCTCCCAAAGTCGGATCTTCAACACAACCGTTAAAAACGACTCCGCCTTGCAAATATGGCAAAGTCCCAACCCCAAAGACGTCCTCCTTCATATTATTCATCAATCCATGAAAAGAGATGTCTTCTGTTGCGTTCAAAATAGGAATTTTTCTTACATAATTCGGAGTATCAACGTTTGCGATGTTTTTTGCGTGAATATCCATTCTCAAGCCATGTGCCTTTAAGGCATTTGCTCCGATATTCATTGATTCCATTATACTCATAATTACGCCTTTCTTTGTGTTATGACGGAAGGGGATTGTACCACTTACCCGAATTTGTAAATTCGCCTTAGCTCATTAACAAATTCTTCGCTCTCCCCGTTTGGGCGAGGGGAGTTTTACGTTACTTACCGACGTTGATGACGGTTTTCATTTCTGTTATTATATTCGACATACGTCTTGTTGCCATCGTATAAAGGAGTGAGTTTTCTTGCAATTCCATTAATTCGTTTGCAGGATCGATTTCTTCATACGTTTGTTCGTCAATTACGCCTGACGGGCCGAGCTTTTCGGACAATTTGGTTTCAAGCGGACTGTTCATTGAACCTAAATAATCGCTGAAATTTACATCTCGTCTAACATAACCGGGAGTGTCCATATTGGCAAGGTTTGAACCCAAAGCCCTTTGTCTTTGAGTGATTAAGTCCATCATTAATGAGACTTTTCCCATATTGTCAAGTGATGTAAACATTTTTGTCCTTTCTTTTTAAATTTATCTTGTCGGATTGGCAAATCCGACCTACCATAACAACTGCGGTGCATACCGCTAAGTTTTTCTTGTCGAATTAAACCCGAAGTCGTTTGCTTTTAAAATTTCACCAAAACCTGATGGGCGGGTTAAGCCGCAGGCTTATTCGCGGATATTAATTGCTTTGTTGTACATATCATCGACGACTTTCATCATTTTTGTACTAGCCAAAAGTGATGCGTTTAGTCTAAGCATGTCGCCTGTTGATGTGTATACGTTAGTGTTTGAGTTTTCAAGGTTGTTTTGGCAGAAGCAGTCGTGATTTTTTACAAGAATTGCTTCGCCTGAGTCTTCTGTCGGAACGAGTTTGTTCATTCCTTTTTGTTCAAGATTTTCTTGTGCTGCAAATCGAACAAGGGGGATTGTGCCTAGTTTTTTCGGCTTTACATTTGCGCCATCATAAGAATAAACCCCGCCATCAGGTTTGATTTCAAACTTGTAGCAATTTGTCGGAATTTTAATTCCTTCGCCAACGAGCCAGCCATCTGTTGTTACAAGATATCCGTCTTTTCCTTGTTTGAAAGCTCCATCACGAGTGTATGCAACTTCGCCTTCCGGAGAAACAACTGGAATAAAACCTGTTCCGTTTATTGCAACATCATAAGGATTACTTGTAACTTGGATTGAACCCTGTTTGAAGTCGGCTCTGATTGCACCTTGAAGATAGCCTTCTTCGTTAAGCATTTGTTCAAATGTGACATTTTTGTAGCCACGTGTGTTCATGTTCGCAAGATTATTAGCAACATAACCCAGTTTTTCGAACTGAGTTGCGACGTTGTTAACACTTTTTCTTACTATGCCTTGCATACTGTACATAATTATTACCTCATATTATTATGATGTCGTTCCAAGTTGCGAAATAACTTTTTGCAAGTTTTGGTTTTGAATCATAAAAATCTGTCTGTTTGCTTCAAAATTTCTGATAACCGGCATCATTGAAATAAATTCATCTTGCAATGATACGTTTGAATATTCGTTGTACCCTTGTTTTACTTGCGGATCAGTAACGACAAGCCCGTTTGCATCAACGACGCCTAGTCGTCCTGCCTGTTCAAATTTGTGAGTTTGACGGTTAAGTACACTCACCATACCTTTGGCATCAATTTTTACGTCCTCAATTTTTTCCGGAACAAGTGGCAATTGAATAGGGGTTCCGGCTGCTGATAGAACCTGTTCGTCTTGAAGAGTCAAAAGATTTCCTGATTTATCAAGCTTAAATCTGCCGTCACGAGTCAATTTAACGCCGTTTTCGCCTTGGGTTTGAAAATAGCCTTTGTTTGCTAATGCAATATCTAATGGGTTGTCAGACATTGTAATACGCCCGACTTTGTCATCGACTGTTTGAGAAAGTCCGTGTACTCCAATATATTCGGTAAACGACGAAACAACAGGATCTTTTCTTTGATATCCGATTTTATCAAAACCTGTAACGTTTTCGTTGTACATGCCAATTAGTTCACTCTGAACGTGCATCGCTCTGAGTGAAGCTGTTAAGCCTTTTTCACAGTACCTTATTCCACCGTTAATTTTCATGACTACCTCTTTTTCTAATACTGTCGGACAATTACATGATTATTTCAATAAATAAGAAATAAATCATCTATTTGTATTAGATGTCATGAATTTAATTATTTTTTTTAGAATGTCAAAATTTTATTCGATAATTTCGTATAAAGTTGGAGCTTCTTGAACGCTTACGTTGTTGGCAGGAACCTTCAAAACTTTGGCGGAAACCGTTCTATTTGCATATTCTATGCGGATTTCATCGCCTTCTTTAATTTGTTTTGCAGGTTTAGCAGGATTGCCGTTTACAAAAACTCTGCCTGTGTCAGAAACTTCGTTTGCTACTGTTCTTCTTTTTATTAATCTTGAAACTTTTAAAAACTTGTCTAATCTCATGTTTTCTCCTTTTACTTATATTATAATTTATGATATAATTTGTCCAGAGGGTATAAATGAAAAAGAACTTTATTTTAACAATTTTATCTATATTACTAATTCAGTGCGCCACAATGGCAGAAGTTGTAAAGTTTGCACAGGTTACGGATTCTCACTTTATAAGTGGAGATAAATATAGAACAGAGGTTTTAAAATCAACTGTTGAAAGCATTAATAAGGAAAAAGGTTTGGCGTTTGTTGTGTTTACCGGTGATAATATTGATTCACCGAAAGAACAATATTTGCCTGAATTTGTGCAAACAATTAACAAATTGAACATTCCGTATTACCTCGTAATCGGAAACCACGACGTGTTTAAGAACAACGGACTTTCAAAAAAACACTACTTAGAAATTGTAAAAGAGAATAATTGTTTTTATAAATACAAAAAACCAAATTACGTGTTCAAAAAAGACGGATTTGTTTTTGTTGTTGTAGATGGCGCAAAAGAGGTTATCCCGGGCTCTGTCGGCTATTACAAAGAGGATACTTTGAAATGGCTCGACAAACAACTTACTAAATACTCAAAAGATCCTGTCGTGATTCTTCAACATTTTCCACTTGTTACAATGAAAGTTGTTCCGTCACACGAGGTTTACAAAAAAGCAGATTACTTAAACTTGTTAGACAAGCATGACAATGTAGTTGCTATTGTTGCAGGACATTTACATATTAACAGCGAGATGATGAGGAATGGAGTTTATCATATCACATCTCCGACACTTTTGAATGACCCTAACCAGTACAAAATCATTACTATTACTACAACAAAAGGCTTTTCTCCGATGATTTATACAGAGTTGAAAAGTGTTGAACTTCCGAAAGTCGAAGATTAAATTTGCATTTTTTTGTAAATACTATTATAATTGCAAATATATAAGAAGGATTTTTTATAAGATATGGAGCAAACAGTCAATACGATACTAAATATATTTTTAATAGCATTTTTATTGTTTTCTAACGGATTTTTTGTTGCGTCAGAATTCGCAATGGTTAAGGTTAGAAAAACGAGAATTGAACAACTTGTAAACGACGGAGATTTTAATGCAAAAATTGCACTAGAAGCATTGAAAGACTTGGATAAATTCATTGCGTCTGTTCAACTTGGTGTTACAATATCAAGCCTTGGTTTAGGTTGGGTTGGTGAAGGCACTCTTGCACATATTATTGAACCGATTTTCGATTTTCTTCCGGGAATTGGACAAAATATTGCGACACATTCGGTTTCGGCATCAATAGCGTTTGCGTTGATTACGTTTTTCCACGTTGTTTTGGGTGAACTTATTCCAAAATCAATTGCTCTTGAATATACAGAAAAGACAGCACTTTTGGTTGCCAGACCAATGCAGGTTTTGACGTTTTTCTTTAACCCGTTTATTTGGCTGTTGAACGGGTTTGGAAATTTAGTTTTGAAATTCTTGCATATCCCGCATTCTCATAAAGGCTCGCTTGTTCATTCGACAGAAGAACTTGATATGCTTGTTAATGCAAGTTATGATGGTGGTGTTTTGAACGAAACCGAAAAAGATATGTTACATAACGTGTTTAAATTCTCTGACTTAAACGCTAGACAAGTTATGGTTCCTAGAACAGATATGGTTTGTATTCCGATTGATATGCCACTAGAAGAATTGAACAAACTTGCCGAAGAAAATCAATATACAAGATATCCGGTTTATGAAGAAGATATTGACCACATTATCGGACTTGTTCACGTAAAAGATTTATATTCATTATCAATAAAAGATCAGGTTTGCCCTATTTCCAAGATATTGCGTGATGTTTTGCTTGTTCCTGAAACAATTACGATGGATAATTTGGTTTTGGAATTCAAAAAGCGTAAAGGGCAAATGGCAATTGTTGTAGACGAATTCGGTGGAACATCAGGTTTAATTACGTTGGAAGACGTTATTGAAGAGATTTTTGGAGATGTTCAAGACGAATTTGACGAAGAAGAAGAGGAAGAAACAGAAGAAATTAAAGAGGTCGCACCAAATACATATCTTGCAAACTCTATGATGAGATTAGACGAATTTGCTGAGTTTTTCCAAATTAACGAAAAAGAGATTGACGATGAAGATATCGACACAATTGGTGGACTTGTTGTAAAACTTTTGGGTAGAATTGCAGAAGTGAATGATACAGTGCCGTTTAATAATTTGACTTTTGTCGTTAAAGAAGTTGATGGTGCAAGAATTACTCGTTTAGAGATTATCAGGCACGATAATGCGGAGGAAATGTCTTCAAAGGACGAAAGCAAGTCAGGGCAATAAAATAAAGCGTCGATTTGTGTTCAGTAGGAAAAAATAAAGTTAGTAATGTCCTTCGAGGGCGGGAAGATGCTAGTTTATAGGCGAAGACGGTATTGGAAGCAGCTAGGAAGCTAGGAAGCGATGCAGCTAAGCGAAACTGTCACTTTGGACACCGATTCGGAGTCTATTTTATTTAACAAGAGATTTTGAATAGCAAGAAGATTAAGTATTCGCTATGCGCTCAAATGCTTTTTTATCAATGTTTGAGGTATGAATAAATTACTGTTACGCTTGCGATTGAACGTTCACAAGCTCACCTGTTTTTATACTCTAACGCCTGTTTCTTTGTCAAAATAGTAGATATCACTTGGATTTATGCTTAATTCAAGTGTTTTTTCTATGTTGTAGTCTGCCGGAAGTTTTGCTGAACATTTTTTATCGCCAATGTTGAAATATGCGATTTTTTCACTTCCTAAAAGTTCTGTAATTTCCACATCAACTGTTAATTTTATATCTCCACCGCAAACCATTTTTTCCGGGCGAATTCCAAGAATTACATTGTCTTTTCCAATATTTGGGAAATCCTTGCTATCAATGAAATTCATCTGTGGAGATCCTACAAAACCGGCCACAAAAGTGTTTGACGGGTTATTATAAATCTCTTCCGGACTTGCACATTGCTGGATTTTACCTTTATCTAAAACTACAACCCTATCCCCCATTGTCAAAGCTTCTGTTTGATCATGAGTTACGTAAATGAATGTTGTTTGAAGTTTTTCGTGTAGTTTTTTGATTTCGGAACGCATTTGAACACGCAACTTTGCATCAAGGTTTGAAAGTGGTTCGTCCATCAAGAAAACTTTTGGATTTCTCACAATAGCACGACCTAGTGCCACACGTTGTCTTTGACCGCCTGATAATTGTTTCGGTTTCCTATCTAAATATTCTCCCAAATCTAAGATTTCAGCAGCTTCTTGAACTTTTTTTTCAATAGTTGCCTTGTCTACCTTTCGCATTTTTAACCCAAAAGCAATATTTTCTCGAACTGTCATGTGTGGGTATAGTGCATAACTTTGGAAAACAAAGGCTATGTCTCTGTCTTTGGGGTGTACGTCATTAACTTTTTTATCGCCGATATAGATTTCTCCGGAAGTAATATCTTCCAGCCCCGCAATCATTCTTAAAAGTGTAGATTTTCCGCAGCCCGAAGCTCCGACCAATACAACAAACTCTTTATCATTTATCGTCAAGTCAATATTGTCTATAACCTTTTTCTTATCATATATCTTTGTGACATTTTTTAAAATAACGTTGCTCATTTCGTCCCTCTGTTTTTTCAAAGTTTATTTAATCTTTTCTGTCGGTAAAATTATCTCAAAAGTTGTTCCTTGCATAACTGCTGAACGAATATTTATTGCTCCACCCATGCGTTTGAGAATAGTGTGTGCAGTGCCAAGTGCGAACGATCTTAAAATAGTTTTTTTACGACCTTGTTCCAATTGCGTGTATGGCTCAAAAATACCATCAATTTCAGCTTCCGTAAGCCCCATGCCTGTGTCTGAAATTGTAATCCTTACATAAGATTTAGTGCTATTAGGCAAGATTTTTATCCCAATTTGGTCTAATGTTTCAATTTTTGGGTTGTCTGTTTTGATTGTAATAAATCCTGCATCTGTTAGTTTTATAGATGTTTCTAAAACATTTTGCAGAACAATTTTGACAATATTTTCGTCGTTATAAATTACTTGTTTGTCAAAATTTTTGTCGTCAATATTTAATGTTAGATTTTTATTAGTAATTATATTTTCATTATTTTTTACGACTGTTTGAATTGTGTTTAATAAGTCAAAAGGCTTGATTTCATAATGAAAAAGAGAAGATTCTGCTTGCGAAAATTCCAAAAATTTATCCATAAAATGCAAAAGTTCTGCTGAATTTTTGTTGATAATTTTGATATATTTTGTTTGTTTTTCAGAAAATTCTCCACCCATGCCGTCCAGTAGTGCTTGTGAAAATCCTAGGATTGACTGAATTGGGGATTTAAAATCGTTTGAAAGTTTTGCAAGCATGACGTTTTTTTCTTTGTTAAGTCGTCCTGTTTTTTCGGCAATCGCCAATACATTAGTCATGGCTGTAACATCTCGAACAGTTATAAAAAACTGTTCTATATATCTTTTAGCGTTTACTTCGACAAAAATCTCTTTCCCATCAGCCGTAAAACCGCCTGTAACAATTGCATTTTTTTTAGCATAAGATTTTTCTGCGATTTTTATTCCGTTTATAATAAATTTATCAAGATAATAGCCTTTAATATTGTCGATTTTGGCTTCAAAAATAAAAGAAGCTTTGTCGTTGACCCAAACTATTCTTCCATCTAAATCTGTTACAAACACCGCATCAGGAAGGTGTTTGAGAACTTCTCTTGAGTTTATGTTACTAAAAAAATTAGTAAAATTCATAGTTGCAATACTTTCTTTTATGTTGTATAGTTTATATAAATTTTATATACTACACTTATTCTGTACTTTAAATATAGCATAAATTGGTTTGTTTTAGAAGATTATTAATTTTTGTAATTTTTTTCTTACAAACTAGCAAAAAAATTTTTGTTTGTGTTTTAAAACAACAAACGAGATATAGAGTATGTAAAATTGCATAACAGCAAACCCGAGAAAGAAAGAGGAAATGACTATGAACGAAATTCCTAAAAACACACAAGGTCCTAGCATTCCACAACAACCGCTTAAAGTTGAGCAAGTACAGGCTGATGCCGTAGACTCCAATGTTCAAAAAGCTCCTGATGTGCAGCCAAGAGAAATCAAGGAAATCCCTGAAAATCCGGCTGACCGCTCAACAATTAAGGTTGACAATTTAGAAAATGATTTGAAAATTTTTGCAGCAAATCCTGAATTAGCTCAAAAGGCTTTAGAGGTTGCAGAAGTAGCTGAAAAACGTTATGCAGATGCAGGTGTTGAACAACCTGAATTAAAGGCTCTTGCAGTCGGTAAAGCATTTGTTGAAGAGTTCCAAAAATAGTTTTTATATCATTGAATTGAAATAATATTCTAAAATTACACAGATATTTCAGTGATATTAGTGTTTTTTATGTTAAATTCTGTTGTTTGAATTCTCTTTTTATTCTAAAAGTATCAGTCGTTGGTGTTAAAATACGGTTACACCAAAATTTCTATGTCGCCAACTTTTTGCCCATGAATGGTTCTGATTTCTGTGTCTTGCGGTATATGAGCCCAATGAAGGTTATCTAAAACTTTTGTTACTACAAGTTCTCTTGCTTGCATATTGCAATCAGAAATTTTTACGACAAAAGCTTCTTCTGTTTGAGTGTTCACAACAATACAAAGTCCGCCGGCTCCGACTTTGGCAACTATATTTTTTGAATTTTTAATTATTTTAGTGTCGCTTCTGTCTTCACCACCGATAATATATGGATTATTCAAAAAAGCATTTTTGATTTTTTCATACTTCGGATTGCAGAACAAATTCAAATACCCATGCAACATATTTGTTAAAGGCATTGACATTATTGGCACTCCGCACCCGTCTGTTGTTATCGGGTATTCCTTTTTTACTTGGCAAAGCTTGTAAATTTGTTCTTTTATTGCTTGTTGGAGTGGGTGTTCCGGTTTGTCATAGGTGTTTATGTCCCACCCCTTCATCTTGCACAATCCAAGCATCATAACGTGTTTTCCCGAGCAGTTGTTTTGCAAAAGATGCACCGGTTCGCTATTTAATAACATTTTTGTTTGTTCTGTTTTAGATAAAGGCTTATGTAGTCCACATTTTAAGCAGCTTTCGTCCAGCCCGATTTTGTCCAGAAGGTTTTTGGCTGTTTTTACGTGGATTTCTTCGCCGGCATGAGATGCACAACAAATCGCAATTTCTGCTTCTGTCATATCGTAAAATTTATCCATACCATAATCTATTAAAAGGCTTGCCTGTAAAGGTTTTGCACAAGACCGAAGATAGAAAGGGTAACTTTTTGCGTCGCCTGTAAAGTCAAAGGCTCTGTTCTTATCAGCGAGCACAATAAAGCCATAATGTTCTTGTTCTACAAGTCCATCTCTTACAAATTCTACAAGTAGTTCCGGTTCTGTGTTATTGCTGTGCATTCTTTTTTACCAATTCCAATAATTGAAGCATTTTTCTTTTTAGTTTTATGTTTTCGTCTTTAAGCTTAGTTATTTCATCTTCAAATTTTTGGGTGTCATTTGAATAAGTTGTTTCGTGTTGCGGAACAGCTGTGTAATCAAGAATAAATCGTTTTTTCGCTTCTTTCTTTAATTCGAGAACGGATTTTATGCGTTCTTCCGAAATAAGTCCGAGCTTAATCATTATTTCTCCAAACTTCTTATCAGAATTTTCATTTTGAGCATTTCTGTATGCTAAAATAGACCTTTGAAGATCATCGACCGTGATTTCTTCTTTATGTTTAAAATATTCACCTATTCTGAATTTGCCAGCTATATAGCCCGCCATGGCGTGAATTTCTTTTGATTCAGTTGTTTTAATAAAATTTTGTTCTAAGCAAAGTTCATAATATTTCGCAACTTCTTCCATTGAAAGAAAATTGTTGACAGAAATTTCAATCATACTATAACCGTCGGCACAACCTTGAAGAAAGTTGTATATGTTTGTGTCTAGCCCGTAACGATGTTCAGCAAGTTCTGTTTTGCCTTTAAAAGTTAGGGTTGGAATAAAAGTTGAGAAAATCTCATCTTTGTGTTCTCTTAAAAAATCTTCGCAAGATTTTGCTTGCATTTCTTCTGCGAGTTTAAGGTATAAAACCTGTTTAATCCAAAATGGGACATCTAAAACCTTGTTTAAAAACATTTCAAAAATATTCTTTTTCAAATCAACCTCTCAAAAATACTATGTGTTTCAATTATAACATATTATTTATATTTATTCAAGCCCCTAAAATAAACTTAAAAATTACCGGAACAGGGGATTGAAATATTCTTCCTTGCGGTATTGATTTATTTCTTTAAAAATTGTATCATAACTATATTGATAGGAGAACTTTATTTATGGAAAAGATTATGAAAAAGAAAATTTCAATAGCAATCATTGCTCTTGTTGGAATTGTTACAACTATAAAATTGGCGATAATTTATTACAGTGCAAATTTTGATCAATTTGCATTGCCAAGTTTTTGTTCAATAAACGAATTTATTGACTGTGACGGGATTGCCAAAACGACTGAATCACAGTTTTTAGGGATTCCTTTGGCTTATTGGGGAATGTTTTACTATGCGTTCGTTTTTGGAATGCTTTTTGCAGATAAATTGAAGAAATTCAAATTATTTAAGTTTATGGAAGTTTTCAAAAATCCCCTTGATTACGTTGCATCATTGGGATTGTTTGCGTTTGTTGTGTCTATGATTTTGTTATGTCTAAGCTTGTTTGATATTAAAAAACTATGTATTTTATGCGCTTTTACATATATTTTAAACCTTGCAATCGGCTGTGTTGCAACAGATTTCAAAAACGGTGGTTTTGTTCATTCTATTAAACAAAGTGTTCAAGACTTTTTAGATGCAATCAAAATCAAAAAATATCTAATCGCATTTATAGCTGTAATGGCAGTTGCTGTTGGGTTTTTGACTTATACCAGAGTTACGTTTAAGTTTGCTCCACAAGTAAAACGTCAGATGGAATTTAAAGAATTCAGACACAAGAAAAACCAATATGCTGTAAAGGGAAATCTTTTGGGTGATGAGAATGCAAAAGTTGTTGTAAATGTATATTCAGACTACCAATGTCCGATTTGCCCTGTGCACAATGTTATGATGCATAAACTTGCAAAGGAAATGAAGAATGTCAAAATCGTTCATAGAAATTATCCTTTGGATACAGAGTGTAATCCATATTTGCAAAGCCCATTCCATATTGGATCTTGTGTTGATGCAAGATATTCAGTTGCCGCTGAAAAACAAGGTCGTCTATGGGAAATGAATGAGATTTTGTTTGAAAATAAACCTCAGACAGAAGAAGCTATTTTAAAATTGGCAGAAAAAGCGAAATTTGATACACAAAAACTTCAAGAAGATGCGAATAGTACTGAAACTTTTGAAAAAATTAAGGCAGATATTGATTTTGCAGCTCATAAAGGTATAAACGGAACTCCGACAACTATGATTAATAATGAGGCTTATGTAGGAGTGAAAACGTACAAAGAATTCAAAGAATGGGTGGAAAAGTATGGAGCAGAAGAAAGATAAAATAGTTCTTCATGCCTGTTGTGGAATTTGTTCCGGATATCCTGTGTCTAGCTTGATAGATGCAGGATATCAAGTTGTTGTGTATTTTTACAATCCAAATATTTATCCGTCAGAAGAATATCAAAAACGACTTGATGCGGAACGCACATTATGCAAACATTTTGGCTGTGAATTAATTGAAGCCGAATATAATCCGCAAGAGTTTTATGAAGTTGCAAAAGGTTTAGAAAAAGAGCCCGAGCGAGGAAAAAGGTGTGATAAATGTTTTGAACTTCGTCTAAAAAAGACGGCAGAATTTGCAAAATCTCGTGGAATAAAAACTTTCACGACATCAATTGTAATAAGTCCGCACAAAAATTTTCAAAAACTTTCAGAAATAGGGCAACAAATTGCCAAAGAAAATGATTTAGAGTTCCTTGCGATAGATTTTAAAAAGAAAGACGGTTTTTTAAAAACAAATAAAATTTCCAAAGAATTAGGGCTTTACAGACAAAATTATTGCGGGTGTAAATTTAGTATGAGATAAATCATCTGTTTATATTATGAATATTTGGGAAAATATAATATAATAGATGTGGCAAAGTTTGATTTGTACAAAAAAATAATTAAAGAAGAGAAAAAAGGATATAAAAATGAGTAAAAAATTATTGTTAGTAATTGGTTTATTATTATCGTTTGGTGCGGTAGGAGTGCTTGCCGCAGGTGTTGAGAACTTGCCTGTGTTGAATGGGACGGGTGATAATGCAAGCTCTTCATCTTCGTCAAAATCAACCGCAATAGATTTTAACTCGCAACGTGCTTATTATCCGAACGCAACAACTAAAAGCATTGCAGCTAAGTATAAAATGGGAAATTATTCAGGCTGTTTGCAAGAAATATATTCAGTTTTGAAAAAACAACCGTCAAATGCTATTGCATATTACTATCTTGCATTAGTAAATACTCATTTAGACAAGAAAGATGAAGCTGTTACAGCTTATGAGAAGGTTATTGAACTTCACCCGAGTCAATATTTGGTTGATTTTGCAACAAAAGGTCGAGATTGTTTGACCGGAGGTCCGGCATGTCACCCTGAAACTCAACAAAAAAGCAAACCGGAAGAACAACTTGATGATTTGGATAAATTCATTCGAGCTCCATATGGCAACGGACTTTCCCCTGAGCTAAACAACGAAATTCGACAAAAAGAGCTTACTAATATCAAGGAAACTATTAACCAAAAAGATAATTTGGAAAATGTAGATATTCAAAAAATCAAAAATTTTGATAAAAATAAATCTGAGGCAGAAGAAACAATTAAAATCGCTCAGGTTTCTGATGAAGATGTTCTAAAAGCAGTTAACACTTTGAAAGAAGCCGGGTTAAATGTTTCTGTTCAATCAGAAAACACTAATCCATATGCTCAGATGTCTCAATATCAAGACCCGAGAATGGCTGAAATGAGTATGCTTTTAAGTGGAAACAATAATAACAACAATACAATGAATACCGTTTTACCTATGCTTATGACACAAGCTCAAAAAGGTGAAAAAGTTGATCCGAGATTAATGCAGGCTGTTATGATGAATTCAATGATGTCTGATTTCAGCTTCGCAAACAGTAACAATAATAACTAATATAAATTTATGGTTTTAGATTATAAAAAAGCAAAAGAGGAATTGTTGGCAGGTAGACTAGAAGACTGTCAACAATTCTTCGTCAAGAATGGGTGTATGTTAGAAAATGCATATGCCAGATTACTTTGTGATGATATTGAAGGTGCAAAGGTGCTACTTTCGCTTATAAAAGATCGTGATATTCGTGCTCATTGGCTGTTGTTTATGATTTCTTTAATTCAAGGAGATGTTCAAGAATATCCTTCTTATTTTGAGTTGAGAAATTTCCTTGAAATCGACTTAAATATTTTAATAGCTTATTACAAAGGCGATTATGTTGAAAAAATTATTCGTTATGCGGACTATATGTACACAATAAATCCGGAAGTTTATAAATTTATCGGTCGAGTTTTGTACAACAACGGACTTGTTGAACAAGGACTGTTTTTCTTAAATAGAGCAAAAAATTATTTCTATCACGATCCGGAACTTCATTTTATGTTAGGTTATATTAATTTTAGTCAAGGTAAACTTGACGATGCTCAAAACGCCTTAGAAAATGGCTTGCGAGTATTGGCGTTTGGATATCGCATATTAGACTCGGGTTCTGATCTGGATGAGAACGAAGAAGAGAATCTGGTGTTCCTGGGGATGACAGCGATGATGGATCCTCCTAGAGAAGAATCAAAAGCGGCGGTACAGTCCTGTATCGAAGCAGGTATCCGTCCGGTAATGATTACCGGTGACCACAAAATTACAGCAGCAGCAATCGCTAAGCG
>CAKUZO010000004.1 GCA_934717895.1 uncultured Candidatus Melainabacteria bacterium
GATCAAATTAAAGTTTTAAAACTTATTGATATCGGCGATATCGTTGGCTTTACAGGAACAATCAGAAGAACTCCTCGTGGAGAACTTTCTATCAAATCAACTGAATTAACCCTATTATCAAAAGCGCTTTTGCCTTTGCCAAACAAACAAATCAGCAAAGAAAAAGCAGAAACCCTAAGCCACTATCACGGACTTACTGACGTTGAGCTTAAATATCGCCAAAGATACGTCGATCTAATCGTAAACGAAGAAAGTAGAGATACTTTCAGAAAAAGAAGTATGATTGTTCAAAAAGTCAGAGAATTTTTGGCAAAACAAGGTTATATGGAAGTTGAAACTCCAATTTTGCAAACAATGGCATCTGGCGCAAACGCAAGACCTTTCACAACTCACCACAATGCGTTGGAAATGGATTTGACGTTAAGAATTGCGCTTGAACTTTACCTAAAACGTCTAATCGTTGGCGGAATTTCTGAAAAAGTTTTCGAAATCGGTAAATGTTTCAGAAACGAAGGTATTGACACTCGTCACAACCCTGAATTCACTATGATTGAGTTGTATCAAGCTTATGCAGACTACAACGATATGATGACTTTGACAGAAAACATGGTTGCTTACGTTGCACAAGAAGTTCTTGGCACTACAAAAATCAAATACGGCGAAAACGAAATCGATTTGACTCCGCCTTGGGATAGAAAAACAATGCTTGGCTCAATCAAAGAAGCCACAGGCGTTGATTTCATGGAAATTTACAGTGCACAACAGGCTATTGAAACAGCAAAAAGCCTTCACGTTCAAGTTGAGGACGGAATGAACTGGGGACAAGTTGTTGAAGCAGTATTCGAAGAAAAAATCGAACCATCTCTAATTCAACCTTGCCACATCATCGATTACCCGAGAGAAATCTCTCCGCTTGCAAAAGTTCACAGAGATAACGACCGTTTGACAGAACGTTTTGAAACTCGTGTAAACGGTTGGGAAATCGCAAACGCATTCTCAGAACTTACAGATCCAATCGATCAAAGAATGAGATTTGAAGCACAAGCGCAAGCAAAAGCAGCAGGCGATGAAGAAGCAATGGAAATTGATGAAGACTTCATCAACGCACTAGAATACGGTATGCCACCAACAGGCGGTATGGGAATGGGAATTGACAGACTTGTAATGTTATTGACAAACTCTCCGTCAATCCGTGACGTAATCGCATTCCCTACAATGAAAGCCAAAGACTAATTTAATAAAAATAGTAACAAAAATATCCCTTGCAAAATGCTTGGGATATTTTTTTTATTTTCATAGTAATAGTTATGATAAATCCTAAATTATTGTGGTTTTACAATAGATAAAACATAGTTGTCAGTAAATATTTTATTCGCAACTTCAATAATATCGCTTTCTGTCACACTATTTATCAATTGCGCGTATTGATCATCAAATTTATAGCCTCTGCCAGAAGTTTCAAACCAGCCGATTGTTGTCGCCTTATCAAGATTTGTTTCCTGCCCGATTATGTAGTGCCCCAAAAGCTTGTCTTTCGCTTCTTGCAACTCTTTTGAGCCGACAAATTCAGTCTTTAATCTAAACACCTCTTCAAGCATTCTTTTCTTCGCATAGTCAAGGTTTTCAGGATTTGTACCAATATATGTTATAAACGAACCTTTCACGATATGCGGTGAAAACTGTGAACCCAACTGATATGCAAGCCCATCTCTATCCCTCAAATTTTTGAACAGACGAGAACTCATACCTGAGCCCAATAAAGAATCTATAACCTGCAAAGTCGCATACTCCTTACGATTTAGCACGCCATCTGTTTGCCAGCCGTAAATAATCCAGTCGGTTTTCAAATCCTTAACCGTTGCGCAAGCTTGTTTTTTAGTCGCTAATTGAGCCACTGAATACTTTGCATAGTCAAACTTTTCACCATTTTTGCCGTTAAAGATTTTTGTAAAATCCGCAATAGCTTTGTCTTTGTCAACATTACCATTAATCGAAATCACGACATTTTGAGGATAAAAAGCTTTATCATAATAGGCTTTCACATCTTTTTGTGTAATTTTTGGTAATGATTTTTCAAGGATTTTATTTGAATTTGAATACGGCGAACCTTCAAAAATCAACGATTTATAATTATCCACCGCCAGATTTAACGGTACATCTTTGCTTTTTTTAATCGAATTCAACTCGTCATTTTTCGATTTTTCAATCTCATAATCATCAAGAGTTGCATTATTGATAACTTCATTCAAAAGTTCTATTGTTTTGTCATAATCATTTTTGGTAGAAAGCACGGTAAGATTAAAGCTATCAGGCTTTGCAGACGGTACAATTTTTATCCCATTATCTTCCATAACTTGTGCAAATTCAGTGGAAGAATATTTCTTTGATCCTTTTGTTATTACAGAAGCCGTCAAATCTGCCGTTCCTGCAATGCTTTCAGTAAATTCTCCACCTTTTGAGAAAATCCCGATTGCAACAATATCGTTCACCTTGTTCGGAGTAAGTAAAAGCGTTGCGCCATTTGAAAGTTCATACTTTTGGGTATTAGAATTTTCACTGACAAATTTTGCCGGCTCAGTTTTTTGCGTAACATTAGAAACTTTTACTTCTTTACAAGATTCAGGCAAAACTATTGATACAGCACTCTTTTCAAATCCTAAATACTTATTTGCAACAGCTTTAACCTCTTGTGGTGTAACCTTTTTTATATTATCTAAATACGTTTCATAATACTTGGTATCATCAGTTGTCACAAAGGTATAGCCGATTTCACTTGCGATATTCGATATTGATTCTCTTTCGTAATACGTATCACGTTCAATTACATTTTTTGCAAGTTGAAGTTGCTCTTGACTAACGCCATTTTTCTGAACATTTTTTATTTCGTCAAAAATACTATCTTGAAGTTTTGTGCATTTATCAGGGTCAAAAGTTGCAGTAATATAAAAAATTCCATCGTCTTTAAACCCTGTATTTGCAGTACCGATAGTGTTTGCAAGCTGTTTGTATTCTTTAATATTTCTATAAAAAACAGACGAACGCCCTTCTCCCAAAATCGTTGCCAAAACATCAAGCGCATAAGAATCTTTATCGTCGATTTTTACACCTCTAAATCCAACCAACATATAACCGGACTGAGTGTCGAAATATGCCACATTTTTCTTTTGTGATGTCAGAATTTTTTCTTTCGGATAAACATTTTTTATCGGTTTTTTATATTCTGAATTAAACCCAGTCTTAACCTTGTCAATTGCAGAATTTACGTCCACATCTCCAACAATCACTGTCACCATATTCGACGGGTTATAAAATTTGTTATAATAATCCATAATTGCATCACGGTGAATTGTGCTTATGATATCAGCTTTTCCGATAACTTTTCTTTTGTAAGGGTGATCAGTGTAGAGCATATTCACCAAATTGTCATAAACAAGCGTATTCGGAGAATTTGCATCTTTCATAATTTCTTCAATAACGACTTTGCGTTCTTTTTCAAGCTCTTTCCTTGGCACAAGCGGGTGCAAAAGCATATCAGAATGCATTTCAAGCGCCAAATCAAAATCTTTGGAAGGAATAGTTACGTAATAATGCGTAAAATCCTTGCTGGTTGCCGCATTTGTGATAGCACCTTTTGTTTCAAGGATTTTATCAAACTCTCCTGGCGCATGATTTGTAGAACCTTTAAAGAACAAGTGTTCCAAAAAGTGCGAAACGCCGTTGTTTTCATCATTTTCATTTATAGAACCAGTCTTAATCCAAGTATCAATCGTCACAATCGGATTTGATTTAACCTCTTGAATAACAACGGTTTGTCCATTATCAAGCTTATAGACATTAAAATCAGCGGCAAAAACACAGTTTGAAAAAATAACCAACGCCGATATAATCAAAAATTTCTTCATATTATCCCCTTCAAAAATTTCTTCTAATTTATAGAAACATAATACAATAAATTTTTGAATTAGGAAATAGGGGGATACCAAAATAGGGAGAGAATTATAAAAAAGTTTTTAAAAAGCAGCTACGAAGCGAAGCGGCTAGGCAGCGAAGTTGCTTATAAAATCAAATCACAAACTATCATGTAGCAGCGAAGCAATATTGTTACAGAGGGCTACGTGCGTAAAACATTTACACCAATATCTGAGATATGAATGAACGTCGTTACAGAGGGCTACGTGCGTAAAAGCTTTACACCAATGTCTGAGGTATGAATGAACGTCGTTACAGAGGGCTACGTGCGTAAAAGCTTTACACCAATGTCTGAGGTATGAATGAACATCGTTACAGAGGGCTACGTGCGTAAAAGCTTTACACCAATGTCTGAGGTATGAATGAACATCGTTACAGAGGGCTACGTGCGTAGCACCCTCTGCCAAGGTAAATCCAAAAAATTTTCGCATTAATCTCTCCACATAATAATATATTATTTTTTCGTTATAATATAACTCAATTTTTTATCAATATAATATTGCTAAGGCAATTTTTCGATTTCAAAGATTAGAAATTAGTGTTTAAAAACCTTTTTTATCAACGGATAGCACAGAGCCAAAGCTCCGAGGCCTAGCACTACAAAAACAGATGTCGGGGTTTTCTTTTGCCTAATATCATTGGAATTTTTCATTGATACATACAAATCTTGATTTAGCACCTGAAAATCTCTCGATGCTTGCGCATGAGAATACAAAACCGGCTTGTAATGATCGTTTGGCGGCGTAATAATCCCAACATTAAGCTGAGAATTTTTCATATTCGGATTTACACTGACACTATTATCCATACCTTCTATAAAACCAAACATAGGCAGGAATTGCGTAAGAGTTAAGAAATGTAAACCTATTTTATTCTACCTTAAACATTTGGCAAGTCGCCTTTTACTTCGGCAACTTCTGAACTTTCAAGCCCAAATACGTTATGCAAAGCTTTTACAGCCTGTTTTGCATCGTCTTTGTCTACTAAACAGCTGATTTTGATTTCACTTGTTGATATCATACGGATATTAATTCCTTGTTCTGCAAGTGTTTCAAACATAGTTGACGCAACACCCGGCCTATCAATCATGCCCGCGCCGACAATTGAAACCTTTGCAATATTTTCATCAACCTCAATATCACCTGTCGCTCCAATTTCTGCCTTCAAAACATTCAACGCATCAACTGTTTTGGCTAAATCTGCTGAATCAATAGTAAATGCAATATCATTGGTATTAGAAACCTTTCTTGCATAAGATTGAATAATCATATCAACTGAAATATTTTCTTTTGCCAACTTACTAAATATTTTGCCGGCAACCCCAGGTCTATCAGGCACATCACAAACAACAATTCTTGCCTGAGATAAATCTGCTGCAACGCCTGTCACCGGTTTATAAATTTCCATTTTTTCAACTCCTAATATCAATGTACCTAAATTATCTGTCTTAAAACTGCTACGAACTCGCATCGGAACATTAAACTGTTTTGCTGTTTCAACACTTCTCGGGTGAAGAACATTCGCTCCGGCGTGTGCAAGTTCCAACATTTCCTCGTAAGAAATCTCGTCCAATCTTGATGCGTTCGGAACAACTCTCGGATCGGTTGTGTAAACCCCTTCCACATCAGTATAAATATCGCACCTTTCAGCATTCAAAGCCGCTGCAAGTGCAACCGCTGACGTATCAGATCCGCCACGACCTAATGTCGTAATTTCGCCATCTTCCGTAACACCCTGAAATCCGGCAACAACAATAATTTTACCTTCTTTCAAATTCTGTTTCAACTTGTCAGTCTTAATATCAACAATTCTGGCTTTTGAATGAACATTTTCTGTCATAATTCCGATTTGCATAGCATTAAAACTAACTGCGTCATATCCTTGCGCTTGAATTGCCATAGCCAAAAGCGCGATAGAAACTCCTTCTCCTGTCGAAAGAAGCATATCCATTTCTCTGCCAGAAGGATTTGGACTCAAATCCTTTGCCATTTTAACAAGGTAATCCGTTGTATGTCCCATAGCCGAAACCACGACTACAACATCATTTCCGTTTTCTTTTTCCTTAATTACCGTTCTTGCGACATTTTTAATTTTTTCGGTATCTGCAACTGATGTGCCACCAAATTTTTGAACAATGATTTTTCTCAAAATTTATTCTCTTTCTGACTGGGACAAAAACCTTTCTAATTCAAGCTTTTGTTCAGGGTACTCGAACTTATCAGGATTGATTTTCAGAATTTTTTCTGCAATCGAGATTGTTTCTTTTACATTATATTCACAAAGGTTATCTTTGACAAGAGTATAACTCACATTAAACATCAAATTTAACAATCTGACATTTTCCGGTTCAACTTTCAATGCTTTACGAAGCTTTCTTTGCGCCTCTACATAGTCATTTTGCCCCATTAAATAGTCCACATAATCAAAATAAATTCTGACAAAACTCGGATTAGTTCGTATTGCGGCTTCGTAATAATCTTTAACTTTTGTATCATTGCCCTGTTTTTCGTAACATTTTGCCAAATAATACGCATTGATAAAATTTTCGTCATCTTCTCGAAAGCCTTCAATCGCCTTTTCGCAATCGCCTTTTTCATAAGCAATAATTGAGTTTGCAAGTTTAACTGATTTACTGTCCGGCAATTTCTCCTCCAAACCAGATAAAATATTTTCAGCCTCTTCGACTTCTCCTCTAAGCGCACAACATAGCGCCAAATTTATTTGAATTCCGACATCTTCGCCGTCAAGTTCAAACGCCTTTAAAAGCTTTAATTTTGCATCATCAAGTTTATCAAAATTAACCAAAGATTTTCCCCATTCAAGGTAAAGCGCCGGAGCTTCAACACATTTTTCTTCTGCGGTTTGAAAACTTTTCTGTGCATTTTCAAAATCATACTTTTCTGTATAAACCTGTCCCAATAATATATATGCAGGGAACATTTTATCGCTGAATTCAAGTGCTTTTTTGGCGTAATGAATAGCGCTGTCAAGGTCGTTTCTGATAGCTTTCAGACGCGCAAGTTCAAATGTATTATTTGGATTTGGACAAATGTTTGCAAGCAAAGACAATTTCATCTCAGCCTTATCATACATTTCGAGCTTAATCTCCACCACCGCACACAAGAAGACTGCCGAAAAATTATATTTGTTGCACTTAATCGCATCGGTAAACTTTGCCTGTGCCTCACGATATTTTTTAAGCTTCATTAACGCCATGCCCCAACCGGTAAAAGTATCAGTATTTCCGGCTTGAACCTTATTTGCGTTTTCAAAAGCCAAAATTGCTTTATCATATTTTTTTACGGTCACGAGCGCAAAACCGAGCCTTTGCCAAATGTTTTTGTCTTGCGGATTTAATTCGGCAGAAATCTGATAAGATTCAACACATTCATCAAACCTGCTCAATTTTTCGTAAACCGCACCGAGATATTTGAAAACAAGCGCATCTTTTTGCGGAAGTTCCAACGCTTTTTTCAAAACAACTTCTGCTTCGGCGTACTTTTCCTTTGCCATCAAAGCTTTTGCCCTGTTCACAATTGCATATGAAGGCAGCGACTGAATTACTGTTTCCTCTTGGTATTTGTCAATCGAGCTGCTCAAATGTTTAATTTTTTCAACAATATCTTTTATCCAACCAGACAATCTACTACCTCTCTAAAAACGCCACAACCGGCTTGCGCCTCTGTCACCTGAATTCCGTCAACTTGTTTTAATTTTTCAACAGCATGTGGCACAGTAACCTTGTATTTAGCAAACTTCAAACACTCTAAATCATTGATATCATCTCCGATATATATATATTCTTCCGGCGAAAGATTGTACTTTTCTACAATATTTTTCAAAACATCAATTTTAATCCTGATATTTTGGTGAACTTCTTCAACCTGAAACTTCTTTGCCAAAATCTCAATTGCGGCATTAGCTTCGCCGGAAATTATGCCGATTTTATAATTATTTTTTCTCAAAATAGAAAAAGCCATAACATCTTTAAAATTCAAACGTCTGGAAATATTCCCGTCATCAGAGATGTAAACACAATTGTCAGTAACAATTCCGTCAAAATCAGTTATAACCATCTTTATCGTACTCGGAAATTTAAGCATATACAAAATCCCTCTTATCTGTTATAATCATATCATAAAGAGAGAGGATTAGCACATGCTTTGGTATTTATTAAATTTAGGCATCATTTTGGTATTCATCATACTTTTTTTAATCACAAGACAAACAAGCAAACGTTGGTCTAAAATTAATGATTACTTAGGAATGGTTACAAACACAGTAAACTCAGTTCGTTACGGGAATCTTTCAACAAAAATCGAAGAGATTAACCACCCGACGTACCAAAACGTTACGGACAGTATCAACCGAATGGTAGAAACTCTTAATGACAGAGAAAAAATGATTGTCGAATACCAAAACGAACTTATGCGCCAAAACAAATTACTGGAATCAGTTATCAACTCTCTATCTGACGGGATTTTAATCATAAACGACAAACACAACATTTTACGTGCAACCCCACAAATTACTGAATGGTTTGGAACAAAGGGGCAAGAAATTATTGGTTCAAACATCGATGATTACATTCAAATAAGCGACGACACACCGATTGAACGTGCAAAAAACAAAGATGTTTTCATCAAACACACACCAACAAATAATTTTGTAATGCAGACGATTAAACTTTCGCTTGATGACGACAAAAAACGCTATGTAATCTTGATTAAAGACGTTACAAACGAACGAGAAATCGAAACTCTTAAAGAAGATTTTGTTGCTACTTTAACCCACGATTTGAAAGTTCCAATCGTTGCAGAATCAAATATTATCAACTTTTTGCTTAACGGAACTTTTGGTGAAATTTCTAACAAGCAAGAAGTAGCCCTACTTAATATGAAAAAATCCAACCAAGAACTTGTCGAACTCGTTCAAATTATCCTTGAAACATACAAAATCAAAGAAACAGGGATTAAGCTCCTCAAAGAGAATATTATGCTCAACGGATTTATCTCTGACATTATCGAAAGCACCCAACCGATTGCCAATAACTCAGGAATTACAATATATTTTACCCCTTCAAGAGATATAAAAGTTACGGCAGATCCAATGCAGTTGGAAAGAGTTATCAAAAACTTGATTTCTAATGCGATTTCGCACAGCAACACAAAAGACCGAATTGATATAAAAACAGGTGAAATCCCCGGATTTATAACTATTTCGGTAATCGATTACGGGCAAGGTATTCCGCCAAAAGAAATTAAATTAATCTTTAACAAATATTATTCAGCGGCGAAAAAATTCCGCAAAATCGGTACAGGACTAGGCTTATACCTATCTCAACAAATCGTAAAATCGCACGGTGGTGAAATTACTGTCCAAAGCGAAGAAGGCGTCCAAACAGAATTCTGCATAAAATTACCTTTGTAATTTTCAACAATTAAAAAAACAACCTGTCTTTTGGAAAATTTCCAAAGGCAGGTTGTTTGAATTTTACAGTATTAATGAGTTCTTGAAAAATCAATTAATGATATCCAAGGTGTATTTTCGACATTAGTATTTTCAACATAAGAGTATAAGCGTGGAAATAACTTATCTGATTTTAAATGCTCATACATTTGGACAGATTTTTGGTCCGGTGTAAATGTAATACCTAAAGCTTCTCTATAATTCCCTTTTAAAACTTCTTTAGAAATCTCATTAGGTTTAAATGTATAGTTCGTAGAAGTACTATTTTTTAAATCATTTATATGCCAAGAACTTCCATTATATCTATTATATACAAAATTTTTATCTATTTTAGACCAATTTTCTTTCCTCATTGTTCTTACTGCTGATTTAGGTATAGAGCTTTTATCAGTGATAATTTTTCTTAATTCTTTAGTAACATTCCCAGATGAATCTACAAACTTAAAATCTATAATTCTTTGGACTCCTTTTGCATTTTTACCCGCACCAATTTGAAAAGCTGAATCAATAACGCTTCTAAAAATTTTCTTTCCACGCAAAACACCAATTAATTTCATCCCAGTAATCATATCATTTTCCCCTTTCTATATTAATTCCCTAAAAAATTTCTTTATTTCGCAAAAGGGTTAACCCTTTTGCGAAATATAATTATTTAATTACCATTTAATATTTAAACTTCTTGTAAATTGTTTTTCTCCATTAGTATTGTGCTGTTCAATTTGAAAAGGTTTACCCTTTTTGTCAACATCAATATATGTGTAACTTCCATCATTTCCCATGGTTACATAATAAGATTTGCCCATGTTCTTACGGTATTCATATAGTTGTTCCCCATTTCTATCAAAGGCAATATAACCCATTTCTGTTTTTACTTTTTTATTAACCAAATGTTCTCTTTTTTTAAAGTCATGATAACGTTCATACGCTCTATCAGTATTGTTATCCCTTTTTCCTAATTCATTTGGTCTGTTACCGTCTAATCTTAAATCCATAAATACTCCTTTCAAACATCTTATATCTGTGCTGTCGTGTTTATATATATATTAAAAATTTATGAAAAGAATAATTGCTCCTATCCTATCCTATCCTATCCTATCCTATCCTATCCTATCCTATCCTATCCTATCCTATCCTATCAGTGATTATAACTGAATTTCAGCCGTTTAAAATACATCTTAACATTTCTTAATGATTAGATTTATTTATATGGGCTTACGATTCAGCATGGTTATATTGGTATTCTAAAAGTTGCAAATTTATGTTGTCGAAAATACCAATCTGATTAAAACAAGTTTAATTTTAAAATATTTGTAGATAAAAATTATAATGCATTGATAAATTTTACAAACAAATAGGCTGGCTTTATTACACCAACCTTTTGTTTCTATAATATTATCGTGAATAATTATTCAGCTTTATTATCATCGCTTAACAAGCTTGTTTGAGCAACGTTAGATTCTGCATCGGCTGCGTCCATTGCAGCTACGTCCTTTTTAACTGTTTCATCTTCATCAGGGTTCAAAATCTTGTTTACAGATACAACCGTATCGTTGTCTGTCAAGTTTTGAGCTCTTACACCTGTTGCAGGACGTCCTTGACGAGAAATTGAACCGGCATTCAATCTTGTTACAACTCCGTTTGCTGTAACCATCATAATGTCATCTGATTCTTTTACGATAGTCAATGCAACAAGTTTTGATGCTGTTGATTTAAACTTAGTTGCAATCAAACCTATTCCACCTCTGTTTTGGCTTCTGAATTCTGACAATTTTGTACGTTTGCCAAAGCCATCAGATGTTACAACCAACAAATCTGCGTCATAATCTCTTGGAACAATATCGCAACCAACAAGTTCGTCGCCAGATCTCAACTTCATTGAAGTTACACCTCTTGCGCTTCTGCCCAAAGGTCTTAAATCTTCAATCGGGAATCTGATTGCCATACCACAAGATGTTCCGATAATGATTTCATCTCTTGCGGAAGCAAGTTTTACCCAGTTAAGTTCGTCGCCTTCTTCCAAACCGATTGCGATAATACCGTTTCTTCTGATATTTGAGAAGTTGTCTAATTCGATACGTTTAATGTATCCTTTCTTAGTCAACATAATTAAGTTCAAATCGTGTGAGAAGTTACTTACAGGTACAACTGCCGTAATTTTTTCATCTTGATCGATAGGAAGAACGTTTACGATTGGCAATCCTTTAGATTGACGTCCACCCTCTGGGAAGTCGTAAACACTTAAGCTGTATACAGTTCCTTTTGAAGAGAAGAACAATACTTTATCGTGCATCATTGCTGTAAAGAAGTGTTGAATATCATCATCTTCTTTAGTTTTAATGCCCGATTTGCCACGAGTTGCACGGTTTTGGCGTTCAAATGTGTCTAGAGAAATACGTTTCAAATATCCTTGGTGAGTGATAAATACTGCCATAGGAGTATTTGGAGTTAAGTCCTCAATTGTAACTTCACCTTGTTCCGGCAAGATTTGAGTTTTTCTATCGTCACCGTATTTTTCTTTGTCTTCAAGCAATTCTTTTTTGATGATGTCAAGGATTTTTTGACGGCTTGCAAGAATTTCTTCGTATTCAGCGATTTTCTTAACAAGTTCATCATACTCAGCTTTAACCTTGTCTTGCTCCAACCCTGTCAATCTTCTCAATTGCATTTCCAAAATTGCATTAGATTGGTCAACATCAAGTCCAAATCTGCTCATCAAGCCTGTTCTTGCATCATCAGTAGTTTTTGATTTTTTGATAAGTTCAATAACTTCGTCAATTGAACCCAAAGCTATAATCAAACCTGCTAAAATGTGAGCTCTGATTTTTGCCTTTTTCAAGAAGAAAATTGTACGTCTTGTAACGATTTCAACCCTATGTTCAACGAATTCTGAAAGAACTTCAAACAAATTCATCAATCTAGGCTGTTTGCCACAAAGCGCAAGCATATTCACGCCAAAAGTAGTTGCTAATTGAGTAAACTTGAACAAATTATTTTTAACAACATCAGGTTTTGCGTCACGTTTAAGTTCAATTACGATACGCATACCTTCTCTGTCGGATTCATCACGAATATCAGAAATTCCGGTAATTCTTTGATCCTTAACAAGTTCAGCGATTTTTTCAATCAAAGCAGCTTTGTTCACCTGATAAGGAATTTCGGTTACAACGATTGCTGTACGAGTTTGACGACCGTTTCCGCCTGCAATTTCTTCAAAGTTTGCAACAGCTTGCATTTTAATAGAACCACGACCTGTTTCATAAGCCTGTTTAATATCGCTCAATCCGATAATTGTAGCAGCAGTCGGGAAGTCAGGACCCTTTACATATTCCATCAATTCCGGAATAGAAATATTCGGATTGTCAATCAACGCAATTGTACCGTCAACGATTTCACAAAGGTTGTGAGGCGGAATATTTGTTGCCATACCAACCGCAATACCTGAACAACCGTTCAACAAAAGCATTGGAAGTCTAACAGGTAAAACAGAAGGTTCTTGTAACGAACCGTCAAAGTTCGGTTCAAATTCAACTGTTTCACAATCAATATCAGCAAGCATAGATTGAGTAATCTTATGCATTCTTGCCTCTGTATACCTCATTGCGGCTGCGCCGTCACCGTCGACAGAACCGAAGTTTCCGTGACCGTCAACTGTCAAATATCTTGTAGAAAAGTCTTGCGCCATACGAACCAAAGCTTCATAAACCGCTGTATCACCGTGTGGGTGATATTTACCAAGAACTTCACCAACGATACGGGCACATTTCTTAAACGGCTTATCAGGAGTCATGCCAAGTTCGTTCATAGCATACAAAATACGTCTGTGTACCGGTTTTAAACCATCTCTAACATCAGGCAGTGCACGTCCGACAATTACACTCATCGCATAGTCGATATATGAACGCTTCATCTCTTCTCTGATATTAACAGGAACGATTTTCCCATCTGCAAACATATTTTGTTGATTGCTCATTTCAATCCCTTTCTCTTCCAAGTCTAATCTATTGCTAATATTGTACCACAAACAGATTTTTTAGGGAAATTTTAAAATAATCTTTACAATAGACTAACAGAGATATCGATGTAAACCAAATATTTGCGATTAAAAAAACTAATTAGAATACTCTTAAAAGTCTTGTATTTTAATAAACTTCTTCAAGGGCTTGAACAACAACAGGATCCCATTTTGAACCTGATTCAGATTTAATTATTTCAAGAGCTTTTTCTCGCGGGAAAGCTTTTCTGAAAGGTCTGTCTGATGTTAATGCACAATACGCATCTGCAACAGCAATAATTCTTGAACCAAATGGGATTGACTGTCCTTTCAAACCTTCCGGTTCTCCTGAGCCGTCATACCTTTCCTTTTGGTACGTAATATATGGAACGACTTCTGACAAGAAATTAATATTCATCAATAAGTGAACTCCAAAATCAGAATGTTCTTTAATTTGCTTCAACTCTTCTGCTGAAAGTGTTCCGCTTGTTGCAAACAATTTTTCAGGAACCGCAATTTTGCCGACATTTTGCAACAAACCTGCATAATATATTAAATCTGTTGTTTTTTCGTTCAATCCTAATTGTTTACAGATTTTTCGAGCTAATTTGGCAGTGTTTTTTGAATGAGAAACTTTGTATTGTCCTTTTGTATCAACTGCATAAGCCAAATGTTCTACAAAATCTTGTTGATAGTCACACAAGTCACCGATTAATGCCGTTAACTCAGCCCTAATATGCTGCAAATCACTTGTGGAAGAAGAATTGTCATCAATAACCTTGTTTGTTTCGTCAATTGTTGCCTGCAATGTCATTGATGTTGCAAAAAGAATTGCAATACTCTCTACAAGTTCAATATAATTTTCATTAATAGGCACATCATTTTCTAAAACTATTACGCCTGTTGACTGAATATTGCAATGCATAGGTACAGCAACGGATTTCTCAACAACCGTATCTCCGCTAAGAAACGCCTTTCCGACAATTGTTGAATCATCTGGCGAAAGAGTTTTTTCAGCACTGCTTGTAGTACCGACAAGTTCAAGAGTTTTATTTTTTTCAAGGTAAATATGACAAGCTTTAAGCTCCAACATTTGAGCAATAGACTGGGCAATTGATGTATAAATTGCCTGTTCTTCGGACTTGTTAAAACTCAACACATAAAGAGTGTTTTGCAAAGAATAAATTGAGATAAGCTCTTTAAGCTGATTTATTAAACCGGCTTTTTTATCTTTTGCGCTATTCCCGATTTTTCTTGCCAAATCTTCCGAAATAAGGTTTTCAGCAATAAAATCTCCGAGGTTTAGAGCAAAAATTTCTTCAAGAGGATCTTCGCCAACCAAATAATCAGATTGTGAAAATAGTGAAACGCCGTTTTTATTCTCTTCTTTTGTCATTAATTTTTCCTTACATACATGCCTTCATAATTATTTACGGCAAACCTGATTAAAACTTTAATAAATTTTACAAAAATTCATACAAATAGAGGAGAAAATTCATAATTTCTACTCTAAATAATGCAGAAAATCAACCTGATATTAGCGTTTTTCATACACATGTAAAAATTTGTTCATAACCGCTTAACCTACTTAAAAAGTATATTGATTAAAGAATTTCATTGGTGTTAAATGTTGATATGAAGAGAAGTCAAATTATTATTTTCATATTGTTGATATCAACGTTGTTTGTACTTAACAGAGTTTTTATAAGTACGGAAGATGCTAATCTTGAAGAGCAGCCGGAGATGGTGAATCACGACAAAATTTCATCTCAAAGATTGTTTGACAACAGCTGGAAAATAATACGTGACAACTATTACGACAAAGATTTAAACGATCAACCTTGGAATTATTGGAAAGAACGTTACCATGGGGAAATTAAGACTGATGAAGATGCCAAAGTCGCAATTGATACTATGCTAGCAAGTCTTGACGATCCGTATTCAAGATATATGTCCAGATCCGAATATCTGGAACAAAATAATTCTATTAATTCAAAAATCACAGGTATTGGAGTAAACATTTCTTCTGTGGCAGGGAAAATTCATATTGTAAGCGTTATGGAAGGAACTCCTGCTCAATTTGCAAATCTACTTCCAAAAGATATTATCATTGCAATTAATGGGAAAGAAGTAAACGGACTTTCGCTTTCAGAGGTTGCAAACCTTGTAAGAGGACCTGAAAACAGTTTTGTAAATATCACAATTTTACGGAACAATGACAAATTGACAAAACGTGTTATGCGTAAAGAAATTAAGATAAAAACCGTAAAAAGTTCTGTAATAGACAAGAATATCGGTTATATTCAAATAACAAGTTTTATTGGATCAACGACTCCTAACGAGTTTTTAGAAGCTCTTGAAAAAACAAAGAACACAAAAGGCTTAATTTTAGACCTTAGAGGCAATACCGGCGGGCTTTTGCCAAATGCCGTATTTATTGCAAACTTGTTTATTCCGCAAGGGAATATTGTAAGTATAGTTGGCAGAAACGGTTACAAGTACGATATTAATGCTCAAAATACCGAATTCAGTATCCATAAACCGACTATTGTTTTGGTTGACGGAAATTCTGCCAGTGCAAGTGAAATCTTATCAGGAGCATTAAAAGATTACAACAAGGCAAAACTATTAGGGACAAAAACTTATGGCAAAGGCATGGTTCAAAAAATTATCCCAATGCCAAATGAAACAGGCATAAACCTTACTGTTGCAAAATATTTAACACCAAAGGGTACCGACATAAATAAAAAAGGAATTACACCTGATATAAGTGTTAATTTAAGCATAAAAGATGTAAAAAATAACAACGACGCCCAGCTCCAAACGGCAAAAAACGTGCTATCGCAAATGATGTTGAGCAAGAAATAAAATTTCAACTATAACATTAAATTGCTATAATAAATTTGTTTGTTATAATGGTGATAGATGATGTTAAGAATAGAGAGGATTACACATGAAAAAATCTTTTGGGTTTACTTTGGCAGAAGGTGCTACGCACGTAGCCCCTTGCAACAACAAACAACTCTTTGGGTTTACTTTGGCAGAAGTATTAATAACACTAGGTATAATTGGTGTTGTTGCAGCAATTACACTACCAAGTCTTATTCAGAAATATCAAAAGAAAACATATATTGAAGGTTTAAAAGTAGGTATTTCTATTTTGGAACAAGGCTTTAAAGCTGCAATGGCAGATGACGGAGTTGATGATTTAGCAGATACCACATTGTGGAAAAATTGTGATGGTACTGATATCCCTTATAGTAGTTCTGAATGGCGAAATAAATGTCAACCTGAATTGAGTAAGTATTTTAAGGGCATAAAATTTGAATCTGTTCCAGATATGCAAGCTCTTGGAGATACCACAAATATTATGACCAATACGGATACTTGTCGAAAATTAGTTGGAAAAACAAACAAATGGTATTATTTAAACGATAAAAGCAAATGTCGTGGTTGGAAAAATGTTGCTGTAACTCTTGCAAATGGCATGAGAGCTGATATGTTTGTTGGTTTAGAAGATGTTAGTTATGCCGCAGGTACAATTACCGCATTAGATGTAAATGGGGGGAAAGCCCCTAATACTTGGGGAAGAGATACATTTTATTTACGAATCCTTAGAGATGGAAGAGTTGTCGGTCTATATAGCAAAGCAGAAGCAGAAGCCTATGCAAAATATAACAATAAAGATATTACCTCGATAATAGAAGACTACAAAACCAAAGCAGAAACAGATTGTAACAATACAATCTCTGCAGGTGGTTGGACTTGTTCCGGCAGAGTAATTGATGAAGGCTGGGTAATGAATTATTAAATATGGAGAAAAAGATGTCAAAGCCTCTATGAACAATAGAGGCTTTCGCACAAAATTCAACTTATCTCTTGAATATATTTACATCTTTCAACTCATCGCGTTTTACGACAAGACCACATTTTGAGCACGCCAAAACCTCTTCCGAACTGTCTATCGGAAGAAATACGTGTTCACACTCATCAGAATTAAACTCGTCATTTCCCTCATCTTGGGCAAACGGGTCAAAATCCAACGATTTTCGATATTTTTTACCCTTTATATATTTTGTTATAAGCTCAAAAAGATACATAATTACAATTCAAAACTGTCAGGAAGCATTTCTTGCAAAGATTTTACAGCAATTCCATCATCTGTTTCCAAGATGATATCCAAACCGTCTTTTGAAACAAATTCACTCATAACTTGGCGACAAGCTCCACAAGGCACACAATATTTGCGTTTTGGAGAATAAATTGCGACTGCACGAATTTTTCTTTCTCCTGCTGCAATTGCAGTACCTATTGCGTTACGTTCTCCACAAATAGTCATTCCGTAACTTGAATTTTCAAAATTACAACCTGTGTAAACATTTCCGCTTTCGCCCAACACACAAGCTCCGACAGGGAAGTTTGAATAAGGTACATAAGCATTTTCTGAGGCTTTTTTAGCCAATTCTAGCATTTCTTCATATTTCATACCAGAATACTACAATATTTTTTTTATTTTGTTATCCTTTAATTAAACGATATTGTGCTATAATACAATTATGAAATTTTTAGTCAAACTCGGATTAATACTAACTTTACTAACATCATTTGCACAGGCAATAACGTTTGATGTACTTGTTTTGCCTGCTGATATATTAAACCCGAAAGAAAATTATTACGGATTTGAAGAAGTTTCCGAAATCGTTGCAGACGACATAATCAATGACTTTAATTCAACAGGCGGCAAGGTTAAATCGCCTGATTTGTATACCGTTCGTGCAAAACTTAACCAAAATTCCGAGCTAAAACAAAACGTAAATACTGTTTTAAAAAAATACAAAGACACAAACAAATTGGACTATGCAAATTTAAAAAAAATAAGCAACGCATTTGGCTGCAAATCGGTTTTAGTGGTTTCAAGTTCTGTTGTTACAAACAAGAATTCGCTTAAAAGAAGTGTTTGGGAAGTTTTAAATGTATCGACGGCGTTTGATGTTTCATATCCTTACAGACTTGAAACATCTGTTGTACTCCTAGACAATATAAATGATTTAGTAATGTGGAGTAACAATTTTTCTACAAAACTCGGAACCAATGAAAATCAATTTGCCGCAAAAAATTATGCACAAGCTTATGATGAACTTGAAAAAATCAAACTTTACTCCAAGACTGTTGTTGCACCATCGGCGTCACAAAATATTGTGTTGAGATTTTTCCCAAAAGCAATTCGACCAATTGATAAAAAAATAGAAGATAACAGCGGCAGTGCATTAAGATTTGAACGAAATTTACCTGAATTGCCTAAGAAAAAAGAGAGTTCTGAACCTTTTTACGGAGATATGATTTTTGGAATTTAACCCCAATTTATGAATAAAAAACATAAAAAACTTAACTAATCAATTGAAATTTAAAATTGTTTATATTATAATTGAACGTGTGAAGAAATTCACGATTGTAAAAAAATATAAGGAGAATGTAGAATGACAGTAAAAGTAAATGATTCTTGTATCGGTTGTGGTGCTTGCGAATCTATTTGTGATGCAGTATTTTCAGTAGATGGCGTTGCACAAGTAGATGAAGCAGCTGTTTCAGACAACATGGATTGTGTTAAAGAAGCAGCAGAAGCTTGCCCTGTATCAGCAATCGAAGTTGAATAATTATTATTTATAAAATCAAAATAGTAGAAAAAAGACCGATTAAAAAGAATAATATCGGTCTTTTTTTTAGCCTTTAATATTTGTGTTATTATACGCTTATGAAAAAAGTTTTATGTTTTGGAGATAGCAACACATTCGGTTTTATACCTGAAAAGTGTTCCAGATACGACAAAGATACTCGTTGGAGCGGGCTTTTGAAAACCCTTTGCAATGAGAAATTTTTGATTACAGAAGCTGGCTGTAATAACAGAACGGCATTTGTGGATAACCCTGCCGGCAGAGAACAAACAGGATATAAAATTCTTCCGGAATATTTAAAAGTAGAAAACTTTGATATTGTTATTTTGGCTATTGGAATAAATGATTTACAACGATTTTTTAACCCAAATTTAAATGAATTTGAAGAAGGGCTCACAAAACTTATTGAAATTACCAGAAATCTGTTACCGCAATCTGAAATAATCCTAGTTTGCCCGTCAAAACTTGATTTAAAGGGGATTAAAAAAGGAATTTTTAGCTTTCAATTCAACGAAGAGTCTGTCGAAAAATCTTTTCAGTTACCACAAATTTACCAAAATATTGCAAAAAAATATAATTGTGAATTCGTAGACTTAAACGAAATTGTAGAGGTTTCTCCTCTTGATGGACTTCATTTTTCTGCCGAAAGCCATAAGAAAATTGCAGAATATTTGTATGAAGTATTACTTAATTTTCTTCAAAGATGAAATAAAGTTGTTGTGTTCAATATCGCCATCAACTTTCGTTAAGAAGATTTGACAATCTTTTTCGTTAGCATCAATTGGCGGAAGTTGTGAAATTTCTGCCGAATAATAATTACTGTCATTTCGACTACTCAATGGAATTCTGTTTGCCAAACTGTTCAGTGAAATATTTCTCAAAAACCCTGCAAAACCTTTGTTATGGTTGCTGAATTTTGTATAAATTCGCAAAGACGCATCACTTTTTTCAATGTCATAACGCCCGACAATAAATGAACTTAGTTGAGGTGCCGACGATTTAATCATTAATCTTTCTACAACATTATCCTTTATTTCAAGAGAACCTTTTATATCATTAAATTTGCCTTCCGGAATATTTACCAAATCCGAAAACGTTGCTGGACTAATCATTACGAGCGGATTTCTAAATAATGCAGCAAATTTAAGAATATACTCAACCAAGCCGATTTTTTGGATAGTACCATTTTTAACAATGAATTTTACAGAGCCGTTTAATTTCATTTTATCATCAGTATTAAGTTCAATCAGCCCGCTTGCTTTGCCGGAAATCTCTCGTGGCAAAGTTAAAAGCGTGGTTGCAATGATGTCAGAATTTACGTCTAAAATTCCGAGTCTTAAATTGTATTTGTGTTTTTTAAGATCACAATTGACCTTTGCAGAGGAATGTCCTTCCGCAATCGCAAACCTGTTTGAATACATGTTCAAAATACTGTTTTTATCCAGTGAAAGCGTCGCTTTTACATCATTAAAATTAATATCTTTGTATTTGCCCTCTTTAATATGCAAAACGCAATCTTCAACGATGAAATTCCCGATATCAAATGTCGGAGTGTTGTCGTCGTTGTCTTTCGCTTCTCCGGACGGTTTTACGTCAAACTTTTCGCTTGTAATTTCCTCAGAGTTCTGATTATTAGCAGATGCAATAAATCTTTCGACATCAACATTATCAATCGTAAGATTAGTGTGCTTAACAACAATAGGAAATTTTATTTGATTCAAAAGATTGCCTGAAAAATCAAATTTAGAACGTCTGTAACCTCCTTGTGCTGCAAGGTTTAGCATGCCATCAGATGTTGTCATCTCACCATGTTTTACAAAAACACGTTGAGAAGGAATAAAAACTTCGTCCATTGACAAATTACCGTTTAAATAAGGGAAATCAGCCCCATTTATCATTTCCATTTTGCCGGCAATTTTTCCTTTTTTAAACATTTTATCGCCAATTAATACATTCAAAAACTCACTTGGCAAAGGACGCGGAATTTCAAACCCGAGATTTTTCACAAACGGTTCAGGTTTTGAAAAATCCACATTTCCGGCAAGCTTAACAACCGGTTTTACCTTTTTAACCTGTTCTTTTGTAAAACCGTCAGGCACAATATAGTAATCTATCGATTTAATATTCAACAAATTGTTTTCAAAATGCAAATCTCCTTTAACCCCGCGAATATAATTTACGGGAGTCAAAGAAGCTCCGTCCACAAGTATATCTTGCCCTTTTTTTACTCCAAACAACCACAGTAAGTCAATTTTGTTGTTTTTTGACTTAAAATCAAGTCTGGTTTTTGTACTTCCGCCAACAAGTTCAATTTTTGTCCCAACCATTTTTGACAAATAATTAATCATAAAATCATTTGTCACAACAGCACGAGCTACAAGTTTTGTATCTATTGATTTCAAATAATCGTCAACCGTTCCTTGCATTTCAATTTTGTTAGCTTTTTTATTGTTGTAATAACCCTTAAAATTCGACAGAGTAACTTTATTTTTGGTTAAATCTATTTTCCCGTTTTGTAAAAATACCGGAATGTCAGCGACAGGAACTATTTTACAAGAAACTTTATTAAGATTTACAACCCCATGCATGTCAGAATTAGTAAGTTTTATATTAAAATTGAAACTTCCTTTAAGATCTTTAAAAAAGCTTAGCGGTTCATTTAAATTATTTTCAACAATTCCGGAATTTATCAGTGTCAAAACATCTGCAACGTCAATTTTGTTCGAAAAAACTTCCAAATTGTAATTTTTCTTTTTATCAGCTTTGGCGTTGAAAAAAATCTTAGAATTATTAAAAATCAAATAACAATTTTGCACCCAAATCGCTTTATCCTTTATGAAAACAGCATTTCTATCCGCAAAATTCAAATGGAGTGTCTTATCTGCTTTTTTGATATTTGAAGTTAAATTAAAATGCACGTATCGAACAACTTTTTGAGTATTGTCAATCTTTAAATCGTCAGCATTAAGCGTCACAAAAGTTGCCGGCTCTATTTTATATAAAAACGTCGATTTTTTTACATATAAAAGTGAATCAAAAAAATCAAAATTCCAGTCAGATTTTTCTTGTTCCTGCTTCTTTGGCTGAGCAAGCGACATTAGCTTGTTTATATCTGCAAAAATATAATCTGCTCCGAGTTTTTTGATAATAATGTTTTTATCAAAAACTTCTTTAAAAGAAAGAACTGTATCAAAATTGTTTACGTTCAAAAGGTTTTGACTGTTTTTTGTTACAGAAAGTTTATCAACTTTAAACTCAATTATTGGCGAAAGCGAAGTTTTTAGTTGCGGACGTATTATTTGAACATCAAGATTAAGATATTTATTAACCATTTTTTCGGCATAATTTATAACTTTTGAGTTAGAAACCGCCCAAGGCAAAACTTTTAGGTATGTCACAAACGGCGTCACGGCAAGTATACCTGCAACAACCGCTGTGCTCATTATAATTTTAAACTTCTTACTCATCACCATAATTTGATTATACCATGATTAAATTAAATTTAAATGTATATTCTTATCTCGAACTTTAAATAATGTAAAATTAAAAATAGTAAATTTTTGTTTATATTATATAGACAAGCTATTACAATAAGGTTATAATAATAGTATATAAATTTAATTAAAAGAAAAGAGAGTTATAAACATGGAGTATAATACAAAATTTTTTAAACAAAGGATAAGTATGCCTAATTTCTTTCAAACAAAAAAATTTAATACAAATTTTTCTTCAAACCGCTCTGCATTCACACTTGCAGAAGTTCTGATTACCCTTGGCATCATTGGCGTTGTTGCAGCAATTACAATGCCTGTTATATTGAGTAATATCCAAGGGCAAGTAAAAGCAAAACGAATTCAAAACATACAACAAAAATTAAGTAAAGTAACAGATAAGATGGCGGTTCAAAGCGGGCTTATGGGCTATGACAACACAGCAGCTTTTGTTAAAGAGCTTGAAAAACATATGAAAATAGCAAAAGTGTGCGATAACAACAACCTTGAAGCTTGTTGGCCTACGGAAAAGGTTGTTTTAAATGATTCAGGGGCAACTTGGGAAATCGCCAGAACAAAGAATGCGAAAACTCTAAAAATCCCTGAAAATGTCGGTGGAGATTGGTCTGACACTATTGGAATATTAACCGCTGACGGAACTTCAATGATTTTGAGTTATGACAAAGCGTGTACATTTGACGTTGATAAATTTGGCTTAAAAGCAACACCTGATGGAACCTTTTCTTATTCAACAAACTGTATTTCAGGAGTATATGACTGGAACGGCGGAAAATTGCCGAACAAACTTGATGACGACGTAATACGTCTGGGCAAATCAACTGGTCTTGGAACGGAATGTGGTATGAAGCTTGGGGGTAAATGCTTCACTGCTCCTTTCAAACCAACGTATTTAACCCAATCAGAATGCGAAAAAGAAAAAGATAGACTTGGTATAAAAAATTGTAGTCCTGATAAAGATTATTGGGCCGGTGCAGTTAGAGATTGCAATGGCGTTAAAAACATGCCAACAGCGGAAGATTTAGCTAAATTGGCAACATTGCTATACAAAGGGAACCCGACAATTGGAGCCGAAGCCAATAAGAGTTCTTTAACACTGGATACCGAAGCAGCATCAACTCTTGGACTAACAAATAAAGAGATATATATATGGGCTGCAAACGAACACGATAGCGAATACTCATACTATCGAGGTTTTCTACAAAAACGAACTGAATGGAAGCATTATAACCGCAAGGGGACTAGCCGACAGGCAGTTTGTCTAGGATCTTAATATAATAAAAATGTCGAGGCACATACCTCGGCATTTTTAATAATGCTCAATATTCACCAAAAAACAACTATACGTCTTTTTTTACAAAACCGGTTTGAATAATGTCACGCCCAAAACGAGCTTCCAGCTTGTCAAAACATTGAGATAATTTCGCTTTTTTCTCCTCAGATGAAGTGTCCGCAAATAATGACATTTGCGCCTCATCATTCGATACAAAATTCTCTAAAACCACGCCGGTACTGCGATACAAGATATTTGGATTATACAATTTATCCAAAAGCTTGAACACAATATCAGAAATTTCCAGCTCAAAATCTGTTGCACTATTTAAAACTTTTTTCTCACAAAAAACTCTGAAATCCTTCGTTCTCAAAAAAATGCTAACAGACTTACATTTCGCATTAATTTTTCTCAACTTTACGCAAGCCCTGTGGATATGGTAGTTTAGGGAGTTTTTCAAATATGTTTTGTCCGATGAAAACTTTGCAAGTGCACTTGTTTTTTGGATAGATTTTGGAAGTTTTTCCTCATTAGAAACAGGCGAAACCATCTCGCCCATAAGCTCATGTTTCATCTCGAGCCCTCGAATTCCAATCTGTTTATCGAGCCACAAATCGTCTTGACAAATCAGCTCATAAGCCGTCAAAATCCCATTTTTACGTAATAATAACGAAAGATTTTTTCCAATTCCCCAAATCTCGTCTATGCTTGTTTTTTGCAACAAAGGAATAATCTCTCTGTTTTCAACTAAAAACACTCCTTTGCCCAAAGTTTTTGCTTTGTCAGACGCTAATTTTGCAAGCGATTTTGACGAACTTACTCCGATAGAAACAGGAATATCAACTTGTTTAAGCACCTCTTCCCTAATCATTTGTGCGATTTCAAGGTAATTCTTTTTATACATTCGCTCCATGCCTGTCAACTCGACAAAAGCCTCATCAATTGAATAAACCTCGACATTCGGACTAAATGTGCGCAAAACGGCCATTACCTTTTTCGAAATTTCGCAATACAGATCGTGATTTGCGTTGATATACGTTGCCTTTTTCATTTGTCCTTCGATTTGAAAATACGGCATACCCATACGAATACCAAGCTTTTTCGCCTCTTTGGAACGAGAAATCACACATTGTCCACGTCCGGACATCACGCAAACCGGTTTCCCTTTCAGTTCGGGCTTTACAGACTGTTCGCAAGATACAAAAAACGAATCGCAATCAACCAAAGCTATAACATTTTTCCGTGCCATAGCAATATTATCGATTTCTTTTGATTTTTCGTCAAAAATTTTATCCATAACTAATCTACTATAATTTCTTTTTCGTTTTTGTACGTTACATAGCCTAAATTAGCAGCCGGCGGCTTTTTCAAGAATTTTCTTTTTGTGTAAATCACTCCGACTTTTGAAGATAGTGAACCTTTGGAATATTTTTTTGCAAGTTTTGCACACTCAAAAATCAGCTTGTCGGACGGATTTTCACACTTCAAAAGAATATGAGACCCTGCACAATCCCTTGTGTGGAACCAAAAGTCTTCGTCCTTCGAAAGCTTTGACACAATATAATCATTTTGCCTGTTATTTCGCCCGACAAAAACCTTGCAACCATCGAGTTCTAGCTCCATAAGAGAATTTTTCTCAACTTTTTTAGGCTTTTCTTTCGGGGAAACTTCAACCTTAATTTCTTCCAAATCAGAAATCGAATCGGCAATATCAATCGAGTACAAAATTTGCTCAGAATAATTTATATTCTGTTCAAGTTCCGAAATAAGTTCAGAAAGCTTTATTGATGCAGTTTTTGCCTTGTTATAAAGTTTATAAAATCTGTTTGCGTTATCTTTCAAGGTTTTTGTTGAATCCAATTCTATTTTAATCTGCTTATTATTTTCATAATCAAAAACTTCCGCAACCTTTGAATAATCTGACAGTGCGTACAAATTCGCCATAATCAAATCGCCATAAACTCTGTACTTATTCATTTTTTCATCAGTTGTCAATTGTTTTGACATTTTTGCAAGCGAATTTTTGTCCTTTTTCAACTTTGTATTAACAATTTGGCGTAAATTTTCTTTCAATTTTGCAAACTTATCCTGATAAACACACTCCGCATAATAATCGTCAATCGCTTTATTAATACTTTCACATACGGAATTTGCAAGAGAATTTTTTGAAGCATACCAATCTGTCGGGCGTCCTGACGGGTAAACATAAGGTAAACCACCTGCCATCTCACGTTCTCGGCTCTTTTCTGCTCCGACATTATGAGCACAGCCCAAAATCATATTCGTGTCATAGTTATAAAGAATTACGTTGGAATATTTTCCCATAAGCTCAATTGCCAAGCAGAGATAAATTTTTTCAGAAAGTTCGTTATAGGTTTCGATGTAAAACTCTAAAATTCTCTCATATTGAGGTTGATTTACTCGTGCTATCACAGAGTTTTCAAGGTATTTACGAAGTAGCATACAAAACATCGGCGGCTTTTGGGGAATTTCTATTAGTCGCTTTGCCTCATTTGCTTTGTCCATAAAACAAACGTGATAGTACTGCGGATTTATATTTATATATAATTTTCGGGTTTCGCCTTTTGAACGGATTGAAAGCACAAAATCACGACGTGTCGGTTGCTGAATTTTTTGAATTCGTGCATTCGTCAAAAATTCCGAGTTTTCGGCAACCCATTTTTTCAAACTTAAAGAATCAAAATTTATCATAATCTGATTTTACAACAAAGTTAAGCAGATGCATAGAGGCAAAGTCCTTTACGTAATAAACCTAGCTGCCTCGCTTCTTAGCTGCCTAGCTGCTTCAAAACAAATTGTCCAAGCAAGTGATTACAAAAAATTATATTCATGATAAAGTGATTTTAAAAGAGGTAAAATATGAAAATAGCATTATTAAACCACGGTTGTGCGAAAAATTTAGTTGATTCTGAACTTATGCTTGGACTTTTGGCTCAAAAAGGACATCAAGTTACGTTAGATGAAAACGAAGCCGATATAGTAGTTGTAAACACTTGTTCATTCATTCACGATGCTGAAAAAGAGTCTGTACAAGCGATTTTAAAAATGATTCAAGATGGGAAGAAAGTTATTGCAACAGGCTGTCTTGCTCAAAAATATAAGGGAGAACTAAAAAAAGCAATCCCTGAAATTTCAGGAATGATAGGAACTTCCGACATAAAAGAAATTGTTGAAGTCGTTGATAAAATTGCAGATAACAAAAATTATATTGAACACGTTTCTGAAAAACCTGAATATATTTATCCTGAAAATATTGAGCGACAACAGATTACCGTAGGTTCAAGCTCTTACATAAAAATTGCAGACGGCTGTAATTACCACTGCGGATATTGCATTATTCCACAACTCAGAGGGGAATACCATTCCAGAACTATTGAAAACATTTTGGAAGAAGCAAATTCACTTGTCAAAAAAGGCGTTACGGAAATCGTTTTGATTGCGCAAGATACTACAAGTTATGGAATTGATTTGTACGGCAAACCAGCTCTACCAAAACTTTTGGAAGAACTAAATAAAATCGAAGGTTTAGGCTGGATTAGAATTTTGTACGCATATCCGACTCAGGTTACAGACGAACTTATCGACGCGATTGCAAGACTTGACAAAGTCGTAAAATATATTGATTTGCCGTTGCAACACTATAATCAAGATATTCTAAAAGCTATGAGAAGACCGGTTATGGATTACGATATATTGGTTAAAAAAATTCGTGACAGAATTCCAAATGTCGCTATCAGAACAGCATTTATCGTTGGGTATCCGGGAGAAACTAATGAACAATTTAATGAGCTTTACGAGTTTGTAAAACGCGCAAGGTTTGAAAAAATGGGTGTGTTCGAATACTCTCGTGAAAAAAATACAGTTTCTTATTCAATGGAAAACCAAATTCCTGCAAAAATCAAAAAACAACGTCACAAAAAATTGATGACTTTACAAAAGAAGATTTCTCGCGAAGTCAACGAAGGCTACGTGGGCAAGACTCTTCCTTGTATTGTAGAAGGCTTTACAGACGACGGACTTGTTTTGATGCGTTCTCAATATGACGCACCGGAAATAGATGGAATGGTTTACGCAAACTCCCACAATGCAATCGTTCCGGGGGATATTGTAAACGTGAAAATTAATCGAGCAGATGACTATGATTTGTTCGGAGAAATTGTTGAATAACACTGCAATGTAGGTCGGGATTGCTATCCCGACACCAAAAAACGATAATAAATAAAGGATTAGCATGGAATTTATAGAAAACAGAGAAGTTGAAAGAGAACAGTTAAGAGAAATTTTTAGAGATATGCTCAAATACTCACCGTCCAAAATCGTGGGTATGATTGGGAATGCACTAATCGTTCCGGTTTACACAAGTCTGTTGTCACCGGATCAATATGGGCTGTATTCATTATCAATTGCGGTTTTATCGTTCTTATGCATCATCTTTTCTGACTGGGTCGGACTTTCAGGTTTGAGATTTTTCAAACACCACCAAATGACTCAGGATATGCCGAAATACTTGACGACTCTTGTAACTATGCTTGTGACAAACTTGTTTTTGATGTTTGTTTTGTCGTTCACATTCAGGCATAACTTCTATTCATTCTTCCATATTCCTGTAAAATACTTTTTCGCGATTTTAGTATTAATCATTCCTGTTGCGATAAGAGCTTTGCTATTCCAGCTTTTAAGGGCTCAGTTGAAGGCGGTTTCATTCACTCTTTCAACAATCGTAAACCAGTTTTTGACAATTTTATTATCAATATTTTTTGTAAAATTCTTCCACCTCGGAGCTGTCGCTTTGCTTCTCGGCATGGGAGTTTCAATATCTTTAATCGACTTACTTTTGATTTACCAAAGCAATATTTTATCTTGGTTTAAATTGCAAAAAATCGAATGGAATTCTGTTTTACCGATTATGAAATATGGTGTTCCGATTGCGGCAACATCGCTCAGCGCTTGGATTATCAACCAAAGCAATAAATTCATCATGAACAGTATCCATGGCTTTTCACAAGTCGGAATTGTAGGCGTGGCTTACGGTTTGACATTGCCATTGTTGATGACTATTTTTTCAATAATCACAGTAGCTGCAATTCCTAGAATTATCAACATGTATGAAGAGAAAATCGATGTTAGACCGTTGATTTCAAGATTTAGTGGCTACTATGTAATGATTGCATTACCGATAATTACAGTAATTTCTCTTTATGCAACAGATTATGTTCAAATAATGTCATCTAATGACAAGTTTTTAATCGCCTTTAAACTTGTGCCGTACTTCGCTTTCGGGACATTTTTTATGGCATTAACAGATTATACAACTTTGCAATATCACCTTGCTAATAAAACTCATATTGAATTTATCATTAAGTTAATTTCGGGGATTGTCAATATTGCATTGAATATTTTATTAATCCCTCGTATGGGCTTGGTTGGCGTTGGTATTGCAACTTTGGGAGCAAATTTCTTGTACTTCTTATTAAGCGTAATCATTGTCCTTCCGGGGCTTAGATTAATTTTCCCAAAATTGATTATGTCAAGAATGGCAATATCTTTTGTTCCATTTGTCGCACTTTACTTTGTGTTTAGCAAGTTTACACACCTTCCGGCTCTGTTTGAAATGTTGAGTTTGATGTTTGTGTTCTATATTTGTTATTTCACGTTGACAAACACTATTATGAAACGCAAAGAGCAATAGAGCGTTAATATTTGTTAATAATATAGCAAGAAAAATTTTTCTCAGATTTTGTATATGAGAAAGTAGATTTGTGTGCAAATTTATTAAGTAATTGTAATAAAAAATGGAAAATCAACTATCCTCTTGGTAAAATTGTACTGCTAGTCGAATTTAATATAAAAAAATAATAATAATTAGGGAAATATTTGAAAGGAAAAACAAGCATGATTAAGATAAAAGCCGAAAAAAGAAAGGCAGTAGCATCTGCACTAACATTTTGTTTCTTTTTACAGCAGTCTTTTTGTTTGCAGGTTTTAGCAACCCAGATATCAGGAGCAACAGGCAATAATGGAATTTATAATATTACGCCGACTGCAATGAACGGAGATATTGGGTTTAGAAAATATAAAGATTTTAATTTAAGCGAAGGCGATGTCGCAAACTTGATTTATCACTTGCAAGGCAGGGATTTATCGACATTTGTAAACATGGTTGATAACCAAATTAATATTCAAGGTATTGTAAATACCGTAAATAAAGCAGGAGATTTTAACGGTGGACACGCTGTGTTTGTTTCTCCAAACGGCATGGTTGTCGGTCAAAGCGGTGTCTTGAATGTAGGTTCTTTATCTGTTATGACACCTGATGTTTCAGCTTACGAAAAATATAAAAGCGATGTCGCTAACCCAACTTTGATAAAAGATTACAAATCCAGATTGAGTGCACCGGGAACAGGCAGCGTGACAATCGACGGCAAAGTTTTAGCTCGTAATTTTGTTGATATCAACGCAGCTGACGTGAATGTTTCTAACACAGGGCTTGTAATGGCAGGTGTTAAAGACGCGACAAAAATAACTTCAAACGCACAAGCAGAAGCTTTGTTTAACAAGCTCGTAAACACTGATAACTTAGCTTCTAATTCATACAAAAACAACAGCGGAAGTATTTTGGTAACATCTTACGGCGCAAATGGCGGAACAAAAGTTGCCGGGAATATGAAAAACTTCGGCACCGGAAGTGTTCAAATTACAAATACAGGCTCAAAAGGTATTCAAATATCCGGCAAAACAGCAAATGCCAACGGTGACACAATTTTAATAAACCAAAAAGGTGCTGTTAATGTTTCCGGCTCTGTTAAAAACCAAGGCGGTCAACTTCTTGTAGATAATACAGGGAATGGAGTTTTGGTTGCATCAACAGGTTTGTTGAGCAACAAGGGCGGACTTTTAACCGTAAACAATACCGGTGCTAACGGCGTGACAATTGAAAACGGCGGAAAACTTACAAACTCAACTCATTCCGCAAACATTACAAACTCAGGTGTTAAAGGCGTAAACGTTCGAGGTCATGTTGATGCAAACGGAATTAACATAAATAACAAAAATTCAAATGTTGTTCTTGGTTACAACACAGGAAGCAATTATTTGAACTCAAAAGGCAACGTAAATATTGATATCCAAAACGGAAACTTATTAAACTATGGAACCAAAGAAACTTTAATTAATACATCTAAAAACTTAAATATTGATGTAAAAAACGGTTCAGTAGGTAAAAACATAGGACCTTGTGACGGTGGAGTTTGTACCGGAATTGGTGTTGATCAAAGAGATTTAACGAAATCTGTAAATGTTGCAGTTGATGGCAGAGTCAAAGCAATTAGTACAAAAGGTTCAAACTCATCACTTGTGAATATGGCAAGTTTGAACAAAAACATGAATGTTGATCAAATCAAATCTGATGGCAGAGTGATTTTGCTTGCAGACGGTACTGTAAAAGGTGCAAAACCTTATGATATTTTGAACGCTTCAAGAAATTCTAGAAAACCGAACGTCGAAGGTACAGGAATTTCAATAATTTCAAGCGGAAATATCGGTGCTGAAAATAAAGCTTTAACTTTCAGACAAAACGGTGTTGAAAACATTTTCTATGGCGACGACGCAACAAAACCGCACGTAGTTACAGATATTAACAAGCCAAAAGAAGGCGTTGATATGTTGGCAATCGGCAATATCAACGTTAAAGGTTTGGATAAAGCCGACGGAACAAAACTTGACACTAACGCTTGTGCGATTATTTCAAAAACAGGTAATGTAAACGCTGAATTTTCCGGTGATGTATATATCAGAGAAACAACTGCCAAGAAAGTAAATATTACAACTCGTGGCAAAAACATGTACATCGAACACTTAGGCGAAGTTCCAACTTACCCGCAAGATTACTATGGACCAAACGGCGTTAAACTTGAAAAGGCAAAGCTTACAGCTCTTGATTTGGGAAGCTACAAAGATCCAAACGAAGCACCTGAATACAGACACGCAGCAGATTCTACAATTGTAGTTAAAAACGGAACTTTCGCAGGCAAAGGCGAAGGCAGACCGGCTCACGAACAAGATTTGACACTTGTTGCAGATAACGCATACGCTGGCGGTTACTACTTCAATATGGGTAAACACAGACCTGACGGCAAATCTGTATTGACAGAAGATGCAACAACTAATCCGCTTACAAATGCAATTAACCCTGAAACTCCTGTTTCTATCAGAGCGAAAGCTGTTAGACCTGATGATGTAAAAGCTATCGGTCAAGATCCAAAAGACAGAAATTACTATTATGGTGGCAGCGGACAAGGAGATGATCCGGATTATGATGGCGTACTTGATCCTAGCAAAAAAGGAACTGAGGAAGATGATGACAACTTGGTAGTTCCTAAAAAAGAAAAAGAATATCCACTAGATACAGATACCGATACAGATATTGATACTGACACGGATACGGATACCGATATCGATACTGATATGGACACAGATACAGACACGGACGTTGATACTGACACAGATACAGATACCGATATTGACACAGATACTGACACAGATGTAGACACGGACAACGATACTGACTCTGATATAGATACTGACGCTGATTCGGATACCGATATTGATACAGATACCGATACAGATGTTGATACGGATACCGACACCGACACTGACACAGATACAGATGTAGATTCAGACAGTGATTCCGACTCTGATAACGACAACGATAGTGATATTGATACAGATACTGACGTTGACACTGATAATGATACTGATACAGATGTAGATTCCGATTCCGACAGCGATTCTGACAGTGACTCTGACAGTGATTCAGATAGTGACTCAGATAGCGACTCGGATAGTGACTCAGACAGCGATATCGACTCTGATACAGACATTGACTCAGACAGCGACGACGATATTGACAAACCACAAGCAAGCTATAAAGACACCTACAAACAACGTGTAGTTGATTATAATGTAAACTCTATCGACAAACGTCAATATATGAGATTCCCGGCACAAGACAACAGAAACCCTGTTTCTCTTGCAGAAAACACCCAAATCGACTCATTACTCGATATTTCAAGAGGTGGTATTGCGGTAAAACACCACAATGATCTTAAAGTAGGCGATGTTGTTCCGGTAAATATCTCTTACGGCAATTTGAACATTAATGCAGACGTAAAAGTTGTTTCAGCAAGCGATGTTCGTGCTGGGGCAGAGTTTATCAACCTAGACCAAATAACAGCAAACAAACTTCTATACATGAATATGTTGTTGGAAGAACAGACTGCAATGGGACAAAGAGGCAATAACATCAACAACGTTTCATACGCAAACTAAACATAAAAAAATAAAACAAATTGCACCTTTTAATAAAAAAGGTGCAATTTATTTTTTCAATAAAATCTTTTATTTAACTTTCAAAAATCATTTGGTCATATTTGAGAGGTTTAAAACCTTGTTTTTTATAAACTTCTAATGCCTTTTCATTACTCGGACATAATTCTAGTCTTAACCTCGCAGCGTCAAAATTCTCTTTTAAATATTGCAAAAATTTGCTTCCAATCCCCATTGAGCGAAACTCTGGCAAAATATAGATTTCATCAATCCACAAAGTTACCCCACCCGCTTCTTGCGAAAATGTTTTCGCCAAAAGCGCATAGCCGACTCGTTTTTCTTCCTCTTCAAAAATATAGCATTGTGCATAAGTATCTGATGCCATCAATTCATCAAATGTTTTAATAATATTTTCTTCGGGAATTGCATGCAACACCGCCTCAGAATGATAGAATGCATTTACAGAATTGATATAAAACTCTCTGTCATTTTTATTAATTTTTCTTATCATAAAACGATTTTAACATGTAATTTTTTTATTTGAAGTCATGTTTCTTGAAATTATCAAAAATACTCCAAACAGGATTAATATCACACCAATAGAAATTCTCAAAGTTAAGCTTTCATTAAAAAACAAAATTCCGAAAAATATCGCCGTCAACGGTTCCAATGCTCCTAATATTGCGGTATTCGTTGAACCGATTAATTTAATTGCAATCCCGATTGTTTCCAAAGAAATAATTGTAGGAAATATTGCCAAACCGATTACAAAAAGCCACGCAGTAATTGTGTTTAAGCCCTGCAAATTTGTACAAAATTTCAAATTAACAACGTAAACCAGTAATCCAAAAAGCATTACATAAAAACTTAACTTTGCACTATTCATGGACTTAATTGATTTAATATTCTTCACACCAACAATATAAAGAGCATACAAAAGAGCTGATGCAAGCACAATTGCAACCCCTTTTAAGCTTAAAACACTGTCAGGTTTACCTTTATACAAGAGCATTATTCCAATAGAGGTCAAAAAAATTGCAGATACGACCGTTTTGGTAATTTTTTCTTTAAAGAAAATTGCCATTATTAACGCTACAAGCACAGGATAAATGAACAAAATCGTGCAAGCAATTCCGGCTTCTATATAATGAAAAGATTCAAACAACGTTAAAGACGAAAGCGAAAAGAAAATTCCCAAGAAAAACAATGGAACTAACTCACACTTTGCAACTTTTAATGATATTTTTTTTACACATTTTAACCAAAGAAAATAAATTATTACAGCGAAAAAATACCTGTAAAATAACACAGAATTCACCTCAATACCTTGCGCATATAACGGCAAGGCAAACAACGGATTCATACCATAGCTGGTTGACGCAATTACGCCGTTCAAAATTCCTTTCGTATTATTGTTCATAAATCTTTTTTCCTAAACCTCATTATAACAAAAAATTGTTTTTTGAGTTAATCAGAAAAAGTTTTTCTACAAACTGAAATTGAAATTCATAATAATAACAAGTTCTTCATTGAAAAAGTTTTCAGGGAACGGCTTAAACGGTGCAGCAGAACGAATTGCAGCTCCCGCATTATCATCTAAAAGTTTAATTTTAGACGACTTTAAAATCCTGCATTTTTTCACATTACCATCTCTGTCAAGCGTAATCGCCATCTGTACCATCAGGTCTTTTTGTCCTTTTGCAAGAATATCAATATCTTTTCTCGGTGGAACTTTCCAGTTTTTTACAATTTTTTCTCTAACCTCTTTAACATAAGGAGCATAGTCCACGTATTTGCCATCAGGACTGAATACAAATGATTCTGAACTATTTACAAAAACCTGAACAGCGTGAAGTTTTCCGGACGGATAATCATAAATAATTCGACACTTCATAAGTTCAGGACGTCTAAAAGAAACAAATTTCAACATATTTGAATCGATATTGTAAATAAGTTCTGCATTACCGTTTTTCACGTAATGATAAGATTTATTTTGAGTTCCATCGTCCGGCACAAGAGTAAAATCATGGTAATATTTCGGATATTTGTCAGTTTTAATTTGTGTTTTAATCTTACTGAATATAATGGCAAGAGTTTCGTTTACTTGTTCATAACTCTTACTTTGAGCAGGTTGCAAAAAATCCGGCGTAATTTTTGAATAAGTTCCGGCAATGGCACTTGCAGCCATTGTTAGTATTGTTATACATAAAATTAATAGCTTTTTCATAATGTAACTCCAAGATTAATGATACCACAAACATAGGAAAATGAACATTTTTGAGCTAATTACACGAAAAACTCTTTAAGAAATGTAAATTCTTGGTTTAAAACATTAAAGTTTTTTATAAAAAAATCCGATAAAAAATTTGTCAATAAATCTTGACAGAGGATAGAAAATCATTAAATAAGGAGTAGAAATTACAGATTAAAAAAGATTAGAAAGGGTGTATGTATGTCATCAATAAGTTCGATAAGCGGAGCACAAGCAGGTGCAGTCGCAACTTATAAGAGCGATGAACTCAGTACATTAACAAAACAAAAATTAGAGGCTTTGGGGATAGATCCGACATCGGTGACATCAGAAGCTCAGGCACAGACACTAATTGCGCAGGCGGAGGCTGCAAAGCAACAAAACAGTTCGGGACAGCAACAACAAGGAGGTAACTCATCAGAGCAAGAGCTTTTATCAGAAGCTAAAACACTTGCAACATCAGTTGGAGTAACAGTATCATCTAATGATTCGCTAGACGATATGATTGACAAAATTTCAAACAAAATTCAGGTTATGCTGAATTCAAACGATAAGTCACAAGTATCGGCAGCACAAGATTATCAGGCTCAACTGGCAAGTATTTCTGACAAAGCAAATTCTATTTCAAATACACAACAGAATATTTTTAACGCAATGGATATGATTTCTTTAAGCAACAAGTACGCCTTGGGCTTATAGGAAAGAGTTTTCAGAAAAACTAGAAAAAGAAATTTGTGGACGGCTTTCAATATGAAAGCCGTTTTTGAATGCCAATCTCTTTATAACAAACTATATTATTATTAATTTTATATTGAATCATAACCCTAAAATCACTTAAACATAAAGGATTATAGAAGTTTACACCTCTCACCGCTCCTGTTTGTTAAGAATTATTACAGATGATTAATATAAAAACGCAATTTTTTATCAAAAAATTTGTTTATATATTCAAGGTAGGTTAATTAATTTTTGAAAGGTTATGTTATGGCAGGTGAAATTGGAACAAATTACAACAATATGTTGTTTAGAAATGATAGCTTGTATTCTTACAACAATCCTTATTTAATGCAGAATTCAACTTCTATGAACGATGATTTTATGGCTCAATCAGTTTTCGGGAATTCTGCACAACAAGCAGCTTTGGCAAACTATGCAAACGCTCTTCAAGGAAGCAACTTGCAAGGTCAACCACAAACTGACATATATCAACCATCAAGCAATGGTGGAGGTTCTTCAATTGCTTCAACACTTTTAACCGGTATTGTTGGTGGCGGCGCAACAGCGGCAGGTGTTTATTATTTGGGAACTAACCCGATGAAAGACGGCAAAGTAAATTCTTCTTTCCTAGAAGTGTTGAACAAACAAAATCTTGAAAATGCAGTGAAATTAAAATACGATGCATTGTACGCAAAACAAGCAAATCCGATTTATCAAAAAGTAGGTATTGCAGGTGCTGAACAGTATGAAGCTGTTCAAAAGCTTGCCGGATTAACAAAACTTGAAGATTTGCCACAAGAAATTCGAGCTAAGCTTCCAGCCTCTATTCAAACTCCGGAAGCTGCAAAACAGGCAATTGAACAAATTAAACCGGAACTTGCGAAAATCGATACCCAAAAACTAATTCAACAAGTTGCTAAACAGGTAAACCCAGACTCATTAGCATTCCATCAAGCCAGATTAAGCAAACTTCAAGGGCTTGAAGCACAGGTAAAAGCTTTAAAACCGGAAGCAACAGTTGAAGAATTGACAACATTTTTCAAAAACAACGCATCAGCTTACGGACTAAAAGGTACAGATGTTGAGATTGCAACAAAAGCAGAAAAATTAGCAAATACATTCAAAACTCAAGAAAACTTGTTGAATAATATTACCAAAAGAGTTTCTACTCACCAAGCCCATATCAACAGAATCAATCTAAATTTGGAACAACAATTCAAAAACCACTGGGACGAAGGTGCAAAAGCTCTAAAAGAAGGAGCTCCAAAAGAATTAAGTCAAGCCATCAAAGACTTTAAATGGCAAAAAGCAGGTAAATACGGACTTATTACCGGTGGCATTCTTATCCTTGCAAAATGCTTATTTGGAAACAAAGAAGCATAACCAAAATTTCTCTTTAATTATTCTTTCCAAAATCAACAAACCGCAAAATCAAAAATTTATATTTTGAATTTTGCGGTTTTTGATTTAAGATACAGAAACTGATAATTTTTTATATACTTTTGGAATTTCAAAACCAAAGTGACACACTTGATTTTCGTCACTTATTGCGTAAACACTGCCTCTATGAGCTTCAATTATTTGCTTTGACAAATATAATCCTAATCCTGTACTTGTTTTAATTGATTTGGCATTTTGAATTTGTTTAAATTTTTCAAAAATATCTTTCATTTGTTCTTTTGTAATATATTTCGACTTATTTTCTACATCAAGAACAATATTATCATCATTCGTTTTTATCGTAATTATAATTGTTGTATCACTAAATCCATGATTTATCGCATTGCCTAAAATATTGATTATAACTCGTTTTATCTGAACTTTATCAGCCACAATCTCAACTGATTTCAAATCTGAATTTATTACTAATTTTTGCATTTTTTCTTTCAATAGATTGTCCATCGCTTGTCCGGTCTGAGATATAAGCTCTAATAAATCAAATTTTTCAGGATTTACTCTTATTAACCCTTTATCATACAAAAACGAACCTAATACAGTAAAAATCAAGTCATACATATAGTTACAAGATCTTTTAATTTGTTTTAAAATTTCAGCTTGTTCATTATTTACTTTCCCCAAAGTCCCTGCAAGCAATAAGTCCAGAGCTCGAATTTGGGCAATTGTAGGCGTTTTCATATCATGAGTAACAGTTGCAATAAAAGTTTCTTTCTTATCTTCAAGTTCTTTAACATTATCTATAACACGATAAATTACAAGAATGCTTTCAACGTTATTTCGTTCATCAAAAATTGGAGATTTTACAACTCTGAAATAATGAGTTTGACCATTTGACAAATCTGCAAATCTTTCAGCGGTTACAAGTCGCTTTTCCCTAATAACAATTTCATCTTCACGCCTACTGGCTTTGGAACATAAAATAAATTCATAACTGTTTATGCCAACCAAACTTTCACGCTTAACAGAAAACAAATTTGCACATTCTTCATTTCCAAGAATAATCTTGTTTTCAACAGACTTCACAAAAACCAAAAAAGGACAAGCATTAATAATAGTTTCCATTTGAGCGTGCTGTTTAACAATTTTTCTTTCAAGTTTTCTAGTTTCTTTAAGCCCCAAAAAAAGCATATAAAGCAAGCTGACAACAACAAAACAAACAATAAAAATTGCATCGCTAACAGGCAGAACAACTGATGGTAACAAGTGCGGAGAAGCCAATATTACAAACAAAATAATAATTGTAATTAACAGAATAATTGTTTTTTCTAAATTCAATATTTCTTACTCCGTGCTTCGTCACAATTATTTTATACTATACAAACCCTGCAAAAGATATTACCCAACAGTCTAAATGAGGGAAAACGATAGAAATTCTCAATAAAGCCAAAAGCAAAGACAACGCTTCGCAATCCGGCAAATTTCAACCAAAACATTAATTTTTATTACAAAAGTTAAATTTTATGAAATTTTACGGGAATAATATACTTAATATAAATAGAGAAGTTTATATAGAGGGCAAGACTATGTCAATAAAAATCGATGGAATTCAATCAGAAGACGAGCTAAAAAAAGCTCAGGCTGCTGCACAAGCACAAGGGACCACGATTACGGATTACAATGAATGGTCTGAGATTTTGAGGCAATTTCAAGATAACGGAATTCAATCAACCGGATCTTACACCGGCGACAAGGCTTTGATGGAAAATATTCAGGCACAAATGGCAGAGCTTGCACAAGAATTACAAGAACAGGAAGCTATTCAAAAAAATCTACCTGAAAATAACCAAACAGAAAAGGTTCAAAAATCGGCAGAAACAGACAAACAACAAGAACTTAAAGCAACAATAGCGAATGCTACAAGTTCTCAAATTATGTCTGATTATATGAAGTATTATCACATGTTGATGTAATTCTTCGCGAATGTAACGTTTTGTAATATAACTATAATTTTATTAAAGTTTTCCTCCATAATATCCGTTACTATTAGAAAAAGGAAAAATTATGGAGATTAGTAACAACACATTTTCTGCGGCTATTAGAAAATATGATGTCGAAAAGCAAAATGAAGAAACTAAAAATTCTAATTTAACAGAAGAATACACAGTTCAAGAACTTGCAAAAACCTCAGATGCTGATGGATTTGTACGTTCTGACGGCAGTATTGCAAATTTAGCTGATATAAATTTTGTTTCTACAAGTAATGTAGAAGTTGATGAGGCAGAGGATTTGACCACAACTCAAAAGGCAATGAACTATGCAATTGCCTCCTCCATAAGCACCGAAGAATTAGATTACATCAAAAAATTAATCTATAATTCTCAGCATTCATTTATTGAGAATTTTTATGATGCAGATTCATTTTTTGAATATGTTCATGACAAAAAAGATTCTACTGTTACGAAAGAAACAGGGATTAGCCGTTCTCAACTCATTGCATTAACCCAAAATGACAAATGGGAAGACAGTCACAATGACTTTTTCGGCTCATTAAACAGAAGTTTTTACAGTCTAGATAAAGATAACAATGGAACTTTGTCTTACGCGGAAGTAAAAAACTTTTTAAACACATATTTAAAAAAGAACGGCTATAACGATTTCAAAACTCAGGTTCAAGCTTATTCAGATGAAATTCAGAAAAAATTTGATGAAAAAAGTAATCAAGGGAAATTGGAATTTGCCCTAAAATTAACCGAAGATTATCTAAAATCAGCAGGATTAAAAAACCAGCTTGAAGCTCTTAATCGATTAAAAGCCGGAATAGATCTTGATCCTGATACTATTTGTAAAGTTGGACAGATTTCAATCGTAGAATATGAAAATGAAAATCAGCTCGGTGGCTATACAAGTTGGCAGGGCTATAAATCATATACTAATGTAAACCCAAATGGAGATGATGTGGATAAGGCTTACGGTGAAATTCCAAATTCCAACAAAACAACTCCCGGCAAACCGACTAAACTCTCAAATGGTGATAGAACTTACACGCAAACAATCGGATACTTCACCAGAGATGATGATTTTTATTATACCGATGATGATGGAAAAAAGCAATTCTCTAATAATGGACTTACACTATCTGCAAAGTACTTAGAAAAAGGTACAAGTTGGGCAGAATTAGTTGCAACACTTGTCCATGAACTAACACATGCAACATATTCTATGTTTTCAACTAACGGAAAAACAGATGGAGCCATTTCTATAACACAAGATAACTTAACAGCACTTAGACAAATGGGAGCTTTGACAGACGAAGAATATGAACTTGCAAAAGAAAACATTAAAGATTTGAATGATAAATATGGACAATATATGGTAACAGCCAGCGGGAATTGGGTTGGTGGCAAAGATATGAGCATAGATAACAAAAATAAAATTAATAACGCTACCTCTTTAACCACAGAAGAAAGTGCCATTTTAGATAAATTAACTTATAAAATCTCAGCTGCCAGAGGAGAATATATGGCATATCAAGCCGATGCAAATTATTTAGATAGTGTTGGCGGAGATATTTTCAACAAAAGAGTTGGAGATGTCGGATCTGACATGGCTGTCGATGGAAAAAATGAAAAAGATACTATTATCAAACATTTAGAACTCTGTGGCTATAATACAGGGCTTGATGATGATTTGAAAAAAATCCAAGACAACGAAGTTCTTCCTGATTGGAAATGGTGGAGTTACGCATAAAACTTGTTTGTGATAATATAAACGCATGAGTTTTCAGGAAAAATATGCTAATATTTTCGGGGTTGTTGCAGATGAAGTAGAACTCGTTAAACAAAAATTGTTTGACGGAATTGAACTTGAAGATCATCTAAGAACAAATCTTTTCAAAATCTTTAATGCTCCATCTAAACATATTCGTGCAGTTGTGTCATTTTTGATTTTAAAAGCACTGGATATTGAGGTTAATGCTTCTCAAATTATTCTACAAGCATCAATCGAGCTTGTTCATAATGCTTCTCTAATTCACGACGACATTATTGATGAAAGCGAAAAACGGCGTGGAGTTGAAACACTAAACACATATTTTGACAACAAATTGGCGATCATTGCAGGAGATTATTTGATTTCACTTGCCCTAAAAAGAATTCGTTCACTTAATTCGTTTGAAATCATTGATATGTTTGCCCAGACACTTGATGATATGTGCCAAGGAGAAGTCGCTCAACAGTTTGGAAAATATAAAATTCCAACAATTGAAGAATATATAAAAAAGACCGAACAAAAAACCGCAAAACTTTTTGAAACAGCTATTTGCGGAGGTTTAAGCTTAGGAAGTACGGAGTCACACCTCGCCCATACGGGGAGAGGAAAGAATTTCTTAGAGAACGTTAGTGAACTTAGAAATTCTGGTGAGGGGTACAACCTGTCAAATTTTGCCAAAGCCTTTGGCATAGCTTTTCAAATTCGTGATGATTTGATAAACGCAAAGACTTCAAAAAGTGATTTTAAAGACGGAATTTATACGGCTCCGGTTATTTTGGCAGGAAGTGTTGAGTGCTTTGAAAATGGTATTGAAAAAACTCAAGATTTGTTGAATAATTACATTGAATGTGCCAAAAATGAGATTGAAAAACTTAAAGATAGCAAATATAAAACGGCACTAATAGAGCTTTTAGGACTAATTAAAGATGAATAAAATTAAAGAAATTGCGTTAAAAATAAAAGAAAATTATATGAAAATAAACCCAACTGCAAGAGAAATTATAGAAACAGTTGTTTTTGTAGTTGTGATGGTAATTATAATAAGATTTTTTATAGGTGAAATCCGTTGGATTCCGTCAGCTTCTATGCACCCGACGCTTGTTGAAGGCGATAGAATTGTTGTAGAAAGGTTTTCAAGGTTTTATTCAACACCAAAACGAGGAGATGTAATGGTGTTTTATCCGCCGTTTGAAAGATTACAAAACACGCCTTGGAAAGTATTTTCAAGATTAACAGGCTTTTTCTGCAAAGATGTGGCTTATATTAAACGAGTAATCGGCACCCCTGGGGATAAATTTGAAATAAAGACAGATAAAGATGGGAAAAGTACGGTTTATATAAACGATAAACCGCTGGAAGAGCCGTATATTGTAACTTCTTATTACGATAAACCTTGCACAGAAGATATGATGTGTGGCCCGATTATAATCCCTGAACACAAATATCTGATGATGGGCGACAATAGAGGAAATTCTTATGATAGCAGATGGTGGGGATTGTTGCCGGAAGACAGATTTATTGGAAGAGCAGTATTTTTATTCTGGCCTTTTACTAGGATAAAAGGATTATAGTTGCCAAATGAGTGCTTTACAAAAGAACTTTATTTAAAACAAAAGAACCGCCATTTCTGACGGTTCTTTTAATTTTATTTACCCGTTGTCGGGTGGAGCGGCTACGCTCCCTATTTTTGAGTTGGGTAGTAATCTCTAACAACACCGTTGAATGCGTCGATATAAATTGCTTTAATATCTTCCATCAATGGATATGCAGGGTTTGCACCTGTACATTGATCGTCGAATGCAAGTTCTACCATTTCGTCCAACTTAGCGTTGAAATCTTCTTCTGATACACCGAATTCTTTAATAGAGAACGGCAAGTTGATTTTCTTCATCAAATCTTCAATAGCTTTGATGTACAATTCAACTTT
>CAKUZO010000005.1 GCA_934717895.1 uncultured Candidatus Melainabacteria bacterium
GCATAAGGTGCTGCTAAATATTTTGTCGCTTTTACATTAAAGCAACAAATCATTACGGCAATAAATGCAAGAAACGCTCCTGCACCGGCAAGTGGCCCTGCAATAGCCGGGTTTGTAAATAAATAGTAAACACTAAGAGCACAACCTGCAAGTAAACATACAAACAATAAAAAGATTTTGTTGACTGTTCCGTTTATAGTCATTGGCTCACCATCAAGAATTCTTTCTTGTGGTGCAAATCTATCATCATTTAAAATTGGATTTGACATAACTAACTCCTTCCTTTACCATGATTATATAGTATTTTTGTAAAAAACGCAATATATTAGATTTTTAATAAGGATAGTTATGCTTTTAGAAAATTATACAAAATTTTTAAAATATTTTGGCAAAGGAAGAGGTAAGAGCTTTTTCTGTTTTGGGGTGCTTTCAATGGTTGCCGGATTTATGGAACTTTTTGGGGTGGCTTTGATTTATCCGTTTGTTATGTTTATCGTTGATCCGATGACGGTTATTCAAAAATTCCCTGTATTAAATCATTTAGATCTGAATATTGCAAATTCTACAAATTTCGGTTTGCTTATTGGCCTGTTGGTGCTTTTGATTTTTATTTTAAAAAACTTTTTCATGCTATATATTCAGTATTTTCAAACAAGTTTTGTAAAAAAATGGATTCAAGATATTGTTACTAAATTTCTGGAATATTATTTGTATGCACCATATAAAGATGTTATGCAGACTTCACAGGGAGATAAACTGTATGTCGTGGAATATGTTTGTGCGGCTGCCGTAAATGGTTTTGTCTTGCGAGGTCTGACATTGATAATCAATGCCGTTATTATAACAATGATTATTGGTTTATTGTTTTGGAAATTTCCGATAGCGGCAATTGCAACAATTGTTTTTGCAACAGTGTCAATGACGCTTCAAAATAAGTTTTTAAAACAGCGTATTTTGTCATTAAGTAAAGTCGTTAATAGTATTAATAAAAAATACAAAGCTATTCTTATAGAAAGTATGGTTAATTTGAAAGAAGTAAAGATTTTGTGTGCAGAAAAGCTGTTTATTAACGGGTATTTGAAAAATGCAAATCAAATTATTACTTCAACAACAAAGTTGGATTTTTTTAATTCAATTCCTCCTTATATTGTTGAGATGCTCATGGTTGCCTCATTGCTTGTTTTGGCGTGCGTTATCTCTCTCCAAAATAAAGGAAGCAACTCTTCTTTAATCGCTTCTTTGGCAATTGTAATTGCGGCGTTGTTTAGAGTTGCACCGGCACTTAACAGAATTCAAACATCTATAATTAATATAAATTCTTCAAGAGTTTATGTAAAACAGTTAAACGAGCAATTTGAGAAATACAGATTTGCAAGTTTTAAAAAATATGAATATCCGACAACTGACAGGTTGGATTTCAGGCATGCTGTTGAATTAAAAAATATTTGTTTTTCTTATAATAAGGATAAACAAGTTTTGAAAAATGTTTCATTAAAGATTGAAAAAGGTGATTTTGTTGGTGTAATTGGGCTTTCCGGAGCTGGAAAGAGCACTCTTGCTGATGTCCTTACGGGGCTATTGCCTGCTGATAGTGGTGAAATTTGTGTAGATGGATTAAAACTTACAGAAGAGAATTACCCGAAATTCCGTCGTTTAATTGGGTACGTGCCACAACAAATTAATATTCTGGATAAATCTATTAAAGAAAATGTGGCCTGGGGTTGTGAAACAATTGACGACGAAAAAGTAGTTAGTGCATTAAAAGCGGCACAGCTTTATGATGTAATAAAAAACTATCCAGATGGAATTAATTCTAATATATTTGTTGGGGCAAACGGTTTGTCGCAAGGACAAAAACAGCGTTTGGCGATTGCAAGAGCTATTTACAGAGAGCCGGAAATAATAATTTTAGATGAAGCAACATCTTCATTAGATGTTCAAGTGGAGCATGAAATAACAGCCATGCTTGCACAAATAAGTAAATCAAAAACAATTTTAGCAATTGCTCACAGATTATCGACCTTGAAATCTTGTAATAAACTGATTTATATGAAAGACGGAGAAATTGTTGATATAGGCACATTTGAAGAGCTTTCTAGCCGATATGCCGAGTTTGAAAAGTTAGTAAAATTATCAAGTATTTCTTAAAAAAAAATAAAAAATAAAAAAAAGACTTTACAATAAAAATGTTTTGTATTATAATTAAATCATAAGGACGGGGCGACCCTGATATATTAAAGAGAAATATTCCTCAGTAGCTCAATGGCGGAGCAACCGGCTGTTAACCGGTAGGCTGTTGGTTCGAGTCCAACCTGGGGAGTTTTTTCTATTATTAGGGCAAGAATTAGTTTCAAGCCCTTTTTTAATGCCTGTTTCAGAAGTTCGATTGTATTTTAACGACCTGTTTGGTTTGAACGGATAGAAGTATTATTTTAGAAAGTTGGCAATATATCGACGTTTGAGGGGTAGGAAATAATCAATCTATCCGTACAGCAAAACGGTCAAATAACTCTTTTGATGATCTGACTGCTAGTTGTATTATTTCTGCAACTTGGGTTTTCTGCAAAGTATAGCCTATGTTTTAGCCTGTACATGGCGTTTGACAAATAGTTTGATTATTTCGGCAATGACCGTTTTGAAATTATATTAATCTAAATAAAATCGTATGTTCATTCATATTAGTTATGCTAATTTAGCAAATTGTGTATTTGAATTAGTAAATCTACCCTTATAACATCTTTCAAACAATTTGGTAACATCATCTGTATATTTATCTCCTGATAATATACCTTTTATATATTCTCCTATTAACTCACCTTCAGATTCAGTTGCGTAACGAGAGACTTTAAGTGCTGTTGCAAAATCTGTTGGATTAGTAAATCCAGTTTTAATTACTTGTTCCAAATCACTGAATGGAGTTTTTCTAAAATGTGTAACATGTCCTAATTCATGTAAAACTTGGCCATCTAAACCTATTGCATTTCTGGTTTGATAAGCATTAGCTCCAAGTAATATTTTTTGTTCTTTACGTAAACTCAATAAAGCATGAGTTGCTTTTTCAATATATTCTTCTTGTGGAAGATTATTTAAATTAATGCTAAGAGATTTTTTAATATAATCTGTTAAACTATCTTTTCTCATCAACAAGGCATTTTCTTCTTCCCTCGCACGTTGCAATAAATTATCAAAATCTAATTTTGCTTTTTTAGTTAACTTGCCTTGTTTCCACAACCGAAAATATCTATTTAATGTTGCATCGTATTTGTACGAAGAAATTAAATTTATACAATCCCGACCTTTAGAATTTACTGACAGTTGACCATTCTTTTTGAAGTGATTTATATACTCATTAATTTTTTTATCAATATTATTGTAATAATCCCTATTGATTTTCAAAGTAATTTCATTTGTTTTTTCTGCAATTAGGGTTTCAGCAGGACATTCTAAAGATGAATATTTACCACAATCACCTGTTATTAAACTAAATTCTACTTTATCAGGGATATGTATCTTACCCCTAGATTTTTTTATTGCATTAGTTATTGATAAATTAACTTGGTTTGCAACTTCTAAATCAGGAATGTCAAAACTTTTTATGCCAAGTCCCTTTTCAGCATATTCTTTAGCTTCTTCTATTGTTTTAGCTTTTTTGTATTTTATTTTAAGCAAATTTCGTGTTGCTGGCATAGAAAAACTTTGCCCATACTCTTTTCCCGTTTGATTAACTAGATTTTCCACTTGAATAAGAGTTTTGTTATCAGTAATTGTACCATTTTGAAATACTGAATTAGGAGTTCTTTTGCTACCTCTAACATATGGCTTAAGCTCTAAAACTCCGCGCGAGACTCTTTGTTTGTCTACAAAAATTTTAATGCATCCAAACAAATTTTCACCTAAAGTTGTGTTATTTCTTCTCATAAAGAAATTACTCAATTTTGATAAAATTTTCAACTTTAAAATCCCCTATACCTATATAAAGTATTTTTCTCTTAAAAATTTTACTTTTTTATTAAGAATTTTAAAGTTGCCGAAATAGTCAAACTAGTTGTCATAAATAATCAAACCATGTGTCTTTTTACATTTAGTCACCTTTTTCTCGGCAGAGTGGCATATTTTATTTTATATATGTTTTTAGTTTAACTGCAACTCGGAAAGAAGCTATCGCGCCAATTCCTCACTTCTCAAAAAACGTGATATTTAATTTTTTGATTTTAAAGATTTGTTATTGATGTAAAAATGATTTTTATGAATATATGTAAAAAATAGAATTTATATATAGCAAAAATTTTCTTTATGAGATTTAATATGAAAAAAGGTAATTTATGAAGGTTGCTAACGTTTATTATCAAGAGTATAACTTTAAGCAAAATAGGAATAATACTCAAAATGCTCACAAAGATACACCGCTAAATCAGACAGGCTCACTTGTTCCGATGATATTGAATATTTCTGTAGTTCAAAATAATGCTCCATTCCATAGGATTGAGAAAACACATAACAAAAATGAATTTCTCGCATTTACAGGAGAAGATGATAAAAAAACTTGGACGCAAGTTACTGCCAAGGCAAAGAATGTTACTGAAAAAATAGTAAATAAAACGAAAAATTCTTTTGCACATATTCAGTCTCTTTTTCAAACTAATATAGAACTTCCGGAAGAAGAAGAGGCTTTTCTAAATGATTATTTAATGAATGAAGAAAAAATTAATGAAAAATATGATAAAAAAATTGCAGAGATAAAAGATAACTTTTGGGATAACTTTACTAATCATTCAGAAAAAAAACGTCAAAAAATTAGAGATGAAAAAGAAAAAGCTTTAAAAATATCATACTTGTATCAAAATGCTTTTGAACAAAGGGAAAAAGAAGCAATTGAAAATAGAAAAATTTTCTATGAACTTGCAAAACAATTAAATATGAGTAAAGAAATCATAGTTGCATTTGAAAAATCACAAGAATTAAGTAAACGAAGACTTGATATTATAAAGAGAAAAAAGGAATTTTTGGATAAAAAAGGATTTAGTCAAATTGCGGGTTACATAAATGAAAAAGAAAAACTTTCTAAAAGTTTTTTAGATCTAATTGATGATGAAAAAGCTGGAAAATCCTTAAAGAAATTAATTCCGAATGCAATATTGTTTTATGGACCTACGGGATGTGGAAAAACCACTTTTGTTAAAGCTCTTGCAGATGAAGCTGACTGTAACCTCAAAATAATACATTGTAGAGGGCCACAAAAAGAAAAAGAACAACAACTTTACAATACTTTGGTTGGATATACCGATACAGATGAATATGGAAATGATATTGAAGTCTCTGGTTTACTGGAAAAAGCTCAAAAGAATTTTGAAAAAACAGACAGACGAACTATTATTCTTATAGATGAATTTGATCGATTTTTCGGAAAAGATGTTTCTTCCAAGTTTATAAACACAATGAAAGGAATTTTAGAAAATTGTTCAGAAGACTATCATGTTACATTTTTTCTAACATCTAATAAACCGCAAAAAATTCCTTATGAGTTAAGGAATTCTCATAGAATTGCTCCAACTTATTCTATTGACCCTCCTAATCAAGAAAATACTGTCGCTGTAATTGAACACTATCTTCAAGGTTGCGATACGGAAAACTTGGACTATAATACTATTTTAAAAGAATTATTTAAATTCGCTCCAGATGAAATATATAGCAACACACATTTAAAAGTAATTTGTGAAATTGCCACAGATGAGGTAAAACCAGATAATAGCCCACTAACAACAGATATGTTTCTTCAAGCAATAAAACAATATAACAAATCTAATGATGACAGCAATTTGCTAAGGGTTACAAAAGACTATTTAAAACAATACGAGAATGATAAAGAAAATATAGGATAAGAATAATAAAATGATGATTTCAAAAATTACAACAATAAATAGTAATAATAGTAAAAATAAGAGGCGAAAAATATTGGAAACTACTGCTATTTTAGCAGGAACGACAGCAATTTTCCCTGCCGGATTTTTAGTTGCTGATAATTTTAGTAACAGTAAACGAAATTATACAAAAAAAGTTGAAGAAGAAATCAATAAATATAAAAAGACTGTTGAAAAAAGAACAAATGCAGGATTAAACTTATTGAACAGACTTGGTAACCAAGCTAATGCTAGTGAAAAGGAAGAAGTTAGAGCATTAGTAGAGCAAGTTGAAAAAGCAAAATTAGAAAACCGACTTGTCCCATTAAAACAAATTAGAAAAATGTATCTCAAAAATGGATTAAAAATTTCTGCTGGTTTTGGGATAAGCATTGGAGTAATTACGTTAGCACTAAAAAATGCTTATGAAAATCATAAATCTAATCAGATAGATAAATCACCTAACACAAATAACACAAATAACACAAATAACACTACCGTAAATCTTGAGGCTTTTTCAAATAAAAAAAAACAAATAAATTTTACTGGAATTGTAGATAAAATTGCAAATGAATTGAATTCACAACAGTTAAAAAAATTTCATGACTATATCAATGGAATATTACCATTACCAACTATTGAAGAAATGAAACTAGCTCAACAAATTGCGAAAGTAAGAATTAAGGATTGGCCAAAAGGTATTAAAGATACTTTTAGTGCTAAATTTCTTAAACCTTCTTCAGACGAAAAATATCAAACTTTTTTACTTAAACAAGAGATTGAAATTCCGCCAGAACCTCCAATGTATTATAGAAATTATGATAAATTGTTTAATACAAAACGATATCAAGCTTATTTAACGTGGCCCAAATATATAGACCAATCTGCAAGATATGAACGAATGGAAAATATTATAAAAAGAGAAAGAATAAGAAGTTACGCACAAGAAAAAGCCTTATTTGAACAACTTGCAAAGAAAGAACTATCTTTAGCTTGTGTTAAATATAGAATAAATGACGAATTTTTAAAACCTTTTAATAGCAATGAAAAAAGAATTAAAATTCCTGATGCACTTATGGTTCAAGGAGAAAATAAAGACGAAACTATTGAAACATTAAAATGGATTGTTGGCAAGTCTGACTCTAACTATACATATATTGAAGACAAAAATGAGCCCAACAATATTCGCTTGAATCAAATTCTTACTGTATTGGAGGAAGCAGAAGAAAATTATAAGAAAAATGGGAAACGAACCCTTTTATGGATTGAAAATTTTGAAAAATTACTAATAAATACTTCTGAAAATGAAGATGTTATTGGGGATTTAAAAGACATGCTAGATAAAATAAGCAAACAATATAAAACGACAATTATATTTAGTTGTATTGATACAAAAAAACTAAATCCAGTAGTGCTACAACCACATCGAGTTAAAATATATAATCTTTCTAACGAAACTCCATTAGAAGAACTAAAAAAAATTCAGAAAGAATATATTTTATCTAATATAAAAAATTTACAAAATAGTGATGGATATAGATTTAAGTATACACCATTTGAAAATAATTTTGTTGATTTATACTTAGGAGATTTTTCATGCAGACCAGACATTTTATGGGTTGATTCGCAAAATGCAGAAGCAATTAAAGCAGTAATTAAAAATTTTGATACAATAAAAAAGATTCCAAAATTCAAAGATATTAAATCATTAAAATTCCCTAAACCGAACGATTTAAAAGATTTTGATAACAATAAATTAATGTGTTCAGGAAATATTACAAAAGATGGTAAAGTTATTTATGAATATTTTGTATAAATATAAACCTCAAATATAAATGGAAGCTTGGGTTTCCGAACTATATAACGACATTTATACCATTTTTTTTATATAAGTTAAATTTTTTACTTTCATTATTTAAAACACGTTTTTTATTTTTCAAATTATCTAATATTACCCCAAATCCAACTATATTACCGATCATTAGCGCAAATAGCTCATCTCCATACATTGATCTGTTTTTTGGTTTTAGTAAATATGGAAAAAATAATAAATCTAATATACCTAATATTCCTATGGCTTTATAATTACCAAACTTATGGGTTTTGTCATAAACATATTCATCTAATTTTTTAGATGTTTCATTTATTTTGACTTCTTTTTGAGAAGTTTTTAAATTTTTATATTCATTTATTGTGGAACGTGCTGGAATACTTATTAGCATTTTTCGGACTCCTCTAATTGGTTTTGTTCTTTCTGGAATTTATTATTTATTTCTTTTGATATACAAGGTTTTGTTCCTTGAATTATTGAAACAAAATCCTGTTGAGAACAAGGGGTTGGAAGTTTTTGAGTAATAATAGTTTGAATTTGAGCATTGCTGTATGCATAATCCGGTTTAACTTTTTCAAATTCTTCTGTGATTTCATCTAAATTGTATCCGTCAATTGGTTTATTATTAACATAATATTGGACAATATTTTTGATATCATCTTTTGAAGCAACTCCCATTGGAACGGTTACATCTGTTTTATCCAGAATTTTGGGATTAATATCTAACGGATTATTGGTTGTTAAAAATATAGTTGTATGATATTTTTTTGCACAGTTATTTGTTAATTCTAAAAATTCATTTAAAAGTTTCGGATTATCATTAAGAAATCCATCAAACTCGTTTAACTGAATAATAGAATACCTTCTATCAGTTTGGTAACTTTGTTCAGCTCTTTCCATTTGGCTTTTTAACCAGTCAAAAATTTTCTTTTCATTGCCCATCCCGAGATTTTTGTTACGGAATTTTGCGCCTGTATCTTCCGCAATTGCGGTGCCTATTGCTGTTTTCCCCGAACCACTCGGACCATAGAATAATAAAATATTTGGAACCTCATTTTCAGCTTTTGCTTTTACCGGTTTTATGTAAGACAAATTTAATAATGCTTTGGTTTTGTCATAACCTGCAATTCTTGCTAATGCGTGATTTGAACGAGTTTTTTGTATTAAATCATTTTTTGTTTTAGTGATAATGGTATTTAATGTCTCATCTAATTCTTTTTTCTTTGCAGGGTCAATTGTATTATTTAATTTTATACCTTTTTGGTTTTCCGCTGCTAGTTTTTTCTGTGCCTCAATTTTTGATTTTTTTAATATTGTACAATTTCGTTTTCTCCATTTGTCTGCAAGAATTGTAGTCATATCACTTGTCGTAAAGGCAAGATTAATCAATAAATCTTTATCTTTAAATTGTCTGATAAAGTCTCTGGTATTCAAATCTTCCAGATGAATTTTATTTATAATTTCCTGTTCAATATCTCGAAATTCTTTAAAAAGTTCCGGAGTATTATTCAAATCTTCTTGTATTTTTTTGATTGCATCAATAGCGTCTTCTTTTATAACACTATCTTCGGGAATATTTAATGTTTCATAGAAAATAGTATTCATTAGTGCTATTCCAACTAGATTTTTGAAATATTCTTTTTTTTGAGCTTCATCCATATTTTTTGCTGTTAATACTCCTTGCATAAGCGAAACCGTAAATATGGTTCCAGCTCTTGGTAAATTAATATTATCGGTCAGAGTATGCATTATATCTCCAAGAAGAGAAACATTTTCTTTTGGAATTTTATTTAATGCTTCTTGAACATCAGAGTAGCTTGTCGGATCAAGAAAACTATCATCGTGGAAATGTAAAAGTCCCATTGATGCGGCATAAATTGCAGCTGAAATTGCTTGAGTTTTTGGATTCATTTGGTTTTGTTCAACAGATTTTACATAACCCCAACCCATTTTCTCCGTAAGAGCAGTACTCAAAGACGCATTTACTGCTCTAACTGCTCCTGTTATTGCACCAGAGCCTGTTCCAGTTGTTGCAACATGTCCGCCAATTCCTAACCAGCTAGTTAAAACTTGCGCTCCTCTTACTCCTATATAAGAGCCCATTACATATTGCTTACCAGCATAGATGAGACTTGCTTTCATGTTAACATTTAGAAGATTTTGCAGACTCAAGAACATAAGTGCCTGTGTCCCTCGTAAAAAAGGGGTGTCTGCTCCGATTGCGGCTCCTTCTCCCATTGCAGCAGAAAAAGTGCCACATGCCGCTGCGGCAGAATGAATTATTAAATGACATTTTGATTTTTGCTCAGGGGTTAAATTTTGTCCGAATGTTATGTTTGAACTATACTGTCTATCGGTTTGTGCTAGCGCTGGAAATGCTTGTAGAATTTCTTTTAGACCTTCTACTTTCTCTTTTTCTTTCTCTTTTTCTTTTTTAGATAATCCTGATTTATTGTTAAGTTCTAAAAGTTCTGCCTGTGCACGTTCTCTGATGAAGCACATCAAATATGCTTTCGCTTTCGGGTTTGACATAACTTTTGAGAAACTTTGTTCATCTTCAAAAAGTTTTCCATCATTATCCAGTTTTTGATTATAATAATTTTTGGCAAAAGTATAATTGTAAAACTTATCTGGCTCAATTTGTGCCTGTGCATTATCAGATTGCGAACCAACAGAGTTCCCAAAGTTTCTAAATGGTATACTTGTTTTACGTCTCGTCACCTGATAACTTATTGGCGCAACTTTCACTTTTACCTCCTAAATACCTTCCGCGATATCTCTTATAGTATCAAGGAATGAAGTATGTAGTTCCGGATTTGTTACAGTTTCCACAATTGCATCATTTGTAATTACGTCTGCAACATCTGAGTGGTTTTCAGTTATTCTGTGTAAAAATTCTGTGAGATTCTCTGTGTGAGCAGTGAAGGAAGAAGCTTGAACCGGGTGATTTTCAAGTAAATATTCTTTCATTTTTATTTTTTCGCAAAAATCAGAAATTTCTCCTAACGAATCTGTTTTTAAATGATATTTATCAAGTACAGCTTTTAAATTTTCATCTAATCCGATTTTTGACATACTTCCATCTGCTTTTTCTATTGTTACTATTTCGCGGCCAAAAATATCATAAGATTTAGAATGGTCGTAAGGATAGTTTTCGTGAGGTTTCAGCGGATTGAAAAAATCAATAATTTTTTGAGTAACAGATCTGTTATCGTTAGGAACAGCTATTCTATCCCCAAAATTCTCTGGAATTTTCTGTTCCATAGGTAAATGTTTAATATAGGGACTATCTTCCGGTGCATATCCGTTTTTTTCAATGTATGCTTCTCTTGAAGGTGTAATTCTTACATAAGAAGAGTTTCCACTCATTGAAGAACCTTTAAAGTTTGGAGAAGATAAAGCCGGTATTGCAACATTTTCAAATACCCCATCTGCATTTTCAATAAATGACATTTGGTTGTCAGGGTCAATAATTACACCGTGTTCCAAGTCAATATATTTATTATTTGCTAAATCAATATCAACGGAACCGTCATAATTTTTAAATACTCCACGTTCAACATCTGCAACATCATATCTGTTTGCATCAATATCAATAGGAGTTCCATCAATTTTTAAAATTCCATCTTCTGCATTTGCCGTAATTTTATCTGTTTTTAATTCATCAACACTCATCAGGTATGATCCGTCCGGAAGGAAAATATCTTTGACATCCATATTCTTCATCAGATACGCACTACCGGCAATAGATAAGATTAATGGTGCTCCAACAACTCCGATTGCAGCTAAATCTCCTGCAACATCTTTTATTTTTTCTTTGTTAATTTTTTCCCCAAAGGGAACATCGTTTGTCGATTTAACAAATATATCTGACTGCAAATTGGTTATCGGCGAAGAAACTCTTTGACCAGAGAAATTGTTTGTTCCTTGACTTTGAATTGAACTACCATTAAAAAATGTATTAAATAGAACTTTCATATACCCTCCTAAACTTTTTCTGTTAAACCATAAACAAAAAACATTTTGCTAGATATAAAAGCGAGACTTAATAAATATTTACAAAATTTTGGTTTGTAATTAACTCTTAAATAAATCAACAAATTCAATTTTGAAAAAATTGGCGATCGCAATAAGTTTATCTTATGATGGAACAATTCTATCATTTTCAACTTTGCTAATATATGACGCATCACACCCTAATAATTCCGATAATTGCTTGCTGGAACAACCATAACGCTTTTTAAGTTTTTTTAAGTTAGATTTGAAATTTTTCAAAACATCTTTGTATTTTATCGAGTGGTTTGGTTATAACAGATGGGGCGATTATTTTGGGTAACTGGCATTATTAGTGCGTTTGAGGGGCGTTTCTCACCACCGTGGTGGTTCTTCCCTCCATTGACTTTTGGTCTATTGCGGTAATGATTTGATTATCGCAACGAAAAACGTGACATTTAGTCACCTTTTTCTGCTCGTCAACGGAGTCCTTACCCCTGCCCACCATTTTTAAAGACTCCTTAATGGGGTCTTTTTTAGTGTGTTCAGAGGTGTTTCTCCCCACCGTGGTGGTTCTTTCCTCCATTGACTTTTGGTCTATTGCGGTAATGATTTGATTATCGCAACGAAAAACGTGACATTTAGTCACCTTTTTCTGCTCGTCAACGGAGTCCTTACCCCTGCCCACCATTTTTAAAGACTCCTCGATGGGGTCTTTTTTAGTGTGTTCAGGAGCGTTTCTCCCCCACTTATTTCCTTTTTAATTGATAGGGAATGTTCCCAATTTCCCCAATAACCCCATAATTAATTTTTGAAACTTCAAAAACTCTTCTTCAAAAGCTTTGACTTTATATTAAATATTACTTTATTTTTACAAACTACTAAAACCCTCTACTCATAACAATATATAAGAATTTTAAAATAACAGCCCTATTAAACGCAAAAAACGCAAAACTCCACTAGTATAAGAACTTTGCCAACTACATACTTAAAAAAAATATACTATTGTATCGTTTGATATTTATTTTCTTTGTGTTAACATGGCACTAGACACGCGAGGAAGTTAGAAGAGTATTATAACTTGTAAACAGGAACTTAATTCCGTCAAAAAAAAACAAATCATGAGGTGTTTAGTGAATGATAAAATTTTTGTAACTTCTCCTTTGCTACCAAGCATTGAAGATTTTACAGAACAAGTGAAAGAAATATATGATTCAAAATGGCTTACTAATATGGGCAGCAAACACAAAGCCCTTGAGGAAGCTTTGACTGTCGAATTGAAGGTGCCACATGCTCAATTGTTTAATAACGGAACCATTGCTCTTTTAACTGCAATTAAAGCTCTTGACTTACCGTACGGTAGTGAAATAATAACAACACCTTTTACCTTTGCAGCAACTCCACATTGCATTTCTTGGAACGGTTGTAAACCAATTTTTTGCGATATTGAACCCGACACAATGACAATAGATGTAAACAAAATTGAAAATCTTATTACCCCAAATACATCTGCAATATTAGGTGTACATGTTTATGGTTTTCCATGTAATGTAAAGAAAATTGATGAAATTGCAAAGAAGCACAATTTGAAAGTTATTTATGATGCAGCTCACGCTTTTTCAACAGAAATTGATGGAGTTGGTATTGGTAATTTTGGCGACATAACAATGTTTTCGTTTCATGCAACAAAGCTATTTAACACTATTGAAGGCGGTTGCTTGACATATAAAGATGAAACTTTAATTAAAAAAATTTACAATCTAAGAAACTTTGGGATTCAAAACGAAGAAGTCGTTGAAGATATCGGTATCAACGGAAAAATGAACGAGTTTCAAGCTGCTTGGGGATTATTAAATTTAAAACAATATAAAAAAGAACAAGAACGAAGAAAAGAAATAAAAGCAATTTATGACAATGGCCTAGAAAATGTAAAAGGGATAAGAATTCCTAAAATGCCCCTTAATGTAACAAATTCATATCAATATTACCCTCTCGTAATAGAAGATGAATTTGGGAAAAGCCGCGATGAAATTTATGACATGTTCAAAAAACAAAATATTTATACAAGAAAATATTTTTATCCAGCATGTCACGATTACGACTGCTACAAAAACGATATTACCGTAAAAACAGCAAGGCTAAGAACAACAGACGATTTAAAGCATAGAGTTCTTTGTTTGCCATTTTATGGAAGTCTAGATAAAAAAATCGCGGCACATATTTGCGAGGTAATCAAATGCATGTAACTATTATTCAAAAAATTATAGACATCATTCGAGGCAAGGAATTTCAAAAAGCGAAAGAACGAAAACAAGCTTTCAAAAAAAATGAAATCAATATTGCTAAATCCTGCAAAAACAAGATTCATTTTACTATCAAAGGTGTAAATAACAAAATTACAATTCCCGAAACCTGCAATATCTTAAAAAATGTTAATATTTATATTTGTGGAAATAACAATAAAGTTATTTTTGACGAGAATTTACATGTAGGTTCGTTAACAGTAGTCCTTGGGCAACATCACCCATATTTTGGCGATGTTAACAATTCAAGTTTTATAATAAATAAAAATTCTAGCATTGATTCTTTGACTTATACTACGTATAATTCAAATACTTTTTGTACTATTGAAGAAAATTGTATGCTTTCTTACGGAATAACGATATACAACACCGATGCTCACCCTATATTCAAAAAAGGAACTGATGAAGTAATTAATAAAGTAAAAGGCATAACAATAGGAAAACATTCTTGGATTGGTATGAATGTTACCATCTTGAAGAATTCAATTATCCCCTCTAACTCAATAGTAGGTTGTAACTCCGTGTTTTCGGGAGAGCAATGCCAGCCATACTGCGCCTTTGCAGGCAATCCTGCTAGAATTATTAAAGAAAATGTTGACTGGGACGCTAACGGAGCCAAATACGGCTACATAAAAAATGAGGATATGATTGCAAAGTAATGATAAATAAAATATTTTCAAAAAAAGAAAAAGAGAAACATATTCTTTATAGAGCTATTGATTATGCATATAAGATGCTTCATTTTTTGTCGCAAAAACAAAAATTCTTCATTTTAGGCTTATTTAATAACCATTATAGATGGGAATACGAAATAAGACATAAAAAGTTTTCGTATGAGGAAATATTTGAACTATTTAGGTCACAAGCTTTATATCCAAAAAACATATTATCAGTTGAAGATACCATAAATTATATCGTTGATAATAACTGTTCTATTTCAAGACTTGGTGATGGTGAAGAATTTTTATTTAATATGTTAAACGATAACCCAACTTTTCCTGAATTAAAACAAAAATTATTAGATATTTGTGCAAATGGAACAACTTCAAATTGCTTAGTTTGCATTAACAATTTTAATGCTGACAATGAAAACTGTCCTGATTTTTATCGCAAACATTTTACTCATTATTATTCTAAAATTGTATCTTCTGATAAAATAAAAAAAATCAAGTTTTCAAAAAATATATATGGTGACGCCTATGCATTACAATTTTTTAGTGAAATATCAGCAGAAAAAGATGTTATTAATGAAAAAATAAAATCAATATGGAATAAGCGAAAAGTACTATTTGTAATAAATAAATATTCCGCAATCATAAATGATACTGATTGTTTTACAAATGTAGAATCAAAAGACTATTATTATATCCCTAAAGAAAATGCTTACAGTAAATATAATCAGATTTTTGAGGATATTATATCTAAATATGACAACTCTTATTTAGTGTACATTGAAGGAGGCGCAATGGCAAGCGTCCTAAGCTATGAATTATCCAAACAAGGGTATACTGCATTAGATATGGGCGGTTATTACAAAAAAAATTACGGCAGTAAAAAGGAAGAATGCAACAATGATAGATAAGCTACTTCTCAAAGAAGAAAAAGGTAAACACATTATTTATAAAATTTTGGGTTTAATATTTAAATTCAGAAACTTAAAATATTATAAACAGTTTATTGACGCTGTAAAAATTCAAGATGCTTACGATTTGACGAATTTAAATAACGCAAAGAAATTAATATTATTTCTAATCCCATCTCCTGACGAATGTGTAATTAACGGTGGAATTATGTCAATATTTTCATTATGCGAAACATCGAGAGAAATTAATCCAGATGCCACTTGTATTATATCAACATTTCCGAACAAGAAGTATACCTATGCAAAGAATGACAAGTTTTTGAATAATGAAAATATCTACAGATTTTCACAAATAGTAGATAATGCAAAAAACTTAGAAGAAATGATTTTACATATTCCTGAATATTATGCAGATGATTTTTATAATGATTTAACAGAAAGAGATATTGAGTACTTAAAATCAATTAAAAATTTGCATATCAATATAATGAACCAAAATATTGAGTTAATGCCAGAACCTGAAAAATTAAGGGATTTATATAAACTAACCAATAATATCACTCAAACCCTTGCACATGATCGATATGCAACACAAGAGGTTTGTGATAAGTGGCAAATTCCAACTCATTTGTTTTCAGTAAATATTGACATAAGTAAATACAAAGCTTACCCTTTTGAAGAAAAGGAAAAAATTATAGTACTTTCTCCTGATTGTAATGAAAACAAAGAAAAAATTGTAAAAAAATTAGAAAAAGAATTACCTGATTGGAAATTAGTTACTGTAAATAACATGACTTTTACAGAGTATATGGATTTAATTTCACGTGCATTTTTCACTATTACTTTTGGTGAAGGTATGGACGGGTATTTTGGTCAGCCTCAATATGTAAATTCAGTTGGTTTTGCGGTATATAATGATGAATTCTTTCCAAATAATAATTGGAAAAATTTTGAGAATGTTTATGCGTCATACGATGAAATGTATGAAAATATTGTAGCTGATATAAAAAAATATTCACAAAATAAAGAAAAATATGAAAAAATCATCAAAGACTTTATTAATGAAAATTCGAAACTTTATCAAGTTTCAAAATTTTATGATAATTTAAAGAGATTTTATAAAAAAGAATATGACTTTATAACAAGTAACAAATTAAGGAGTAATCGTAAATGAGTTTATTCGAATTTAAAAATGTCAAAATTTCTGGAATTAGTGTAGTTATACCTGAAAAAGAAATTAACATTTATGACGAAGCCGAATATTATAATAATTCAGTAAAAAAGATTGATAGAATGCGTAAAATGGTTGGCTTTTATAAAAGAAGAGTTGCTGATGATACGACAACCGCAGCAGATTTGGCTTATGATGCTGCATTGAACTTAATTAAAGACAATAATATTGATAAAAATTCTATAGATGCACTTGTTTTTGTTGTTCAACAACCAGATGTAATGAATCCGTCAACGGCATATTTTATACACGATAAATTAGGTTTGTCAAAAGATTGTATTGCAACAGATATAAATCAAGGTTGTGTTGGTTGGGTATTTGGATTATTTATGGTTTCACAAATGATTCAATCGGGTGCATTTAAAAAAGTTTTATTGTTAAATGGCGATACACCATCAGTTGGTGTAGATCCTTCTAACAGAAACGCAGCACCAATATTTGGCGATGGAGGAAGTGCAACATTATTAGAATATACAGAGAAAGAAGTAAAATCATCATACTGCATTGAAACAGTTAGTAATGGTTTTGAAGCTCTAGTAAATCCTTTTAGCGGTACAAGATTTAGATATACCCATTCTGACGAAGATTATGAATTAATAAATAGACTTCGCAAAGAAAAAGTTGTTATGCCAACAGGTATGGAAGTTCCTTTGATGGGTGGATATATGGACGGAGTCGCAGTTTTCGACTTTACAATGAATTACGCTCCTAAAACTATTAAACAAATATTAGAATATAATAATTTAACATCTGATGATGTTCCTTATTTATGCTTACACCAAGCAAATAAGCAAATTGTCCAAACAGTCGGTAGTGCTTCCGGATTTCCTATTGAAAAAGTTCCATATTCGGCGTTTGAAACTTATGGAAACAATACTATGTGTTCAATTCCAACTACATTAGCAATGTTACCAAAAGAAACAGATATGGCTAAAACTTGTTGTTGTGCATTTGGAAACGGATTAGTTTCAATAGCCTCAATTCTGGATTTATCGGGAACTCAAATTAATGAGATAAAAACTTTTAATAAACCATCTTACATTTTATCAAGAGATGAATATATTGACTATTGGAGAAATAAAATAAAAGGAGAAGATAATGAATAAAGAACAATTTTTAGAAGAAATGGTAGAAGTATTACAAACAGAAGACGAAATCACAATGGATACTGTTTTAGAAGATTTAGAAGAATGGGATTCATTGTCAATTATGTCAACTATGGCATTTTTAGATAAAAACTTTGGAGTCAAAACCAATATGACTGACTACAAAAACATGACAACAATTGGAGATATCGCAAGAAAAGCAGGATTATAATAATGATTAAATTTAATAAAGAACAAATTTATATAGTTACAGGTGCTTCATCAGGTATTGGAGAAGCTACTGCAATTTTGTTAAACGAACTTGGCGCAACGGTTGTAGGAATTGGCAGAAACCAAGAGCGTTTAGAAGGCATGAAAGCAAAATGTAAATATCCTGAGAATATGTTTTTAGAACAAAAAGATTTAACCGAAGATATAGAAGGTTTGCCAAAGTATGTAAAATCTTTAAAAGAAAAATACGGTAAATTCTCAGGTATGGCATATTGTGCTGGTATTGCTAATATTATACCAACTAGAGTTGTTGATCTACAAATGATACACGATATGTTAGATATTAATTACATATCTCCAATTATATTTACAAAGGCAATGTTGAATAAAAATAACAATATAGGAGAAGGTTCTTCATTCGTTTACATTTCTTCTGCGTCAGCAATATTATGTGATAAAGGACATTTAATGTATAGTGGAACAAAAGCAGCATTAAGTGCATCAATACGAGTAATTGCCAAAGAATACGCAAAAAATAAAATTCGTTTAAATTGTATATCTCCAACAGCAATAAAAACAAATATATTAATAGAAGGTTATTACGAAAAAGAAATAGATAAATATCCTATGGGAATGGGAGAACCTGAAGATGTAGCAAATATGATAATTTATTTGTTATCAGACAAATCAAGTTGGATTACTGGTCAAAACTATGTAATTGATTGTGCAAGTTTTTAAGGAAAAATTATGAATTTTAAAAAGGAACAAATTTATATAGTTACAGGTGCTTCATCAGGGATTGGGGAAGCGACAGCAATCTTGTTGAACGAACTCGGAGCAACGGTTGTTGGCATTGGCAGAAATCAAGAGCGTTTAGAAGGCATGAAAGCAAAATGCAAATATCCTGAAAACATGTTTTTAGAGCAAAAAGATTTAACAGAAGATATTGAAGGTTTGCCAAAATATGTAAACGAATTAAAAGAAAAATACGGCAAATTCTCTGGTATGGCATATTGTGCTGGAATTTCAAAATTATTTCCATTAAAAGCATTCGACTTACAAGTTTCTAAAGAATTAATGGATATTTTATATTATGCACCAACAATGATGCTAAAAGCAATTTGCGATAAAAGAAATAATATTAGTAAAAATGTATCAATTGTTGTTATGAGTTCAATAGCGACTAAATTATTACCAAAAGGAAAAAGCGCTTTTTGTTCAGCTTGTGCAGCAATATCTTCAGCATGTGCTTGTTTTGCAAAAGAATATGCAAAACAAGGTGTAAGAATCAATGTATTATCTCCAGCAGATATTAATACTCCTATGACTACATCATTACCTTTTGAAATACGTCCAGATTATCCTATGGGAATGGGAGAGCCTGAAGATGTTGCAAATATGATAATATACTTGTTATCCAATAAAACAAGATGGATCACAGGTCAAAACTATATAATTGATTGTTGCGGAGTCCTTTAAAATACAGTTGTATTAAATACAAAAAGTAAAAGGAGAAATGAATAAATAAATGAATAAAGAACAATTTTTAGAAGAAATGGTAGAAGTATTACAAACAGAAGACGAAATCACAATGGATACTGTTTTAGAAGATTTAGAAGAATGGGATTCATTGTCAATTATGTCAACTATGGCATTTTTAGATAAAAACTTTGGAGTCAAAACCAATATGACTGACTACAAAAACATGACAACAATTGGAGATATCGCAAGAAAAGCAGGATTATAATAATGATTAAATTTAATAAAGAACAAATTTATATAGTTACAGGTGCTTCATCAGGTATTGGAGAAGCTACTGCAATTTTGTTAAACGAACTTGGCGCAACGGTTGTAGGAATTGGCAGAAACCAAGAGCGTTTAGAAGGCATGAAAGCAAAATGTAAATATCCTGAGAATATGTTTTTAGAACAAAAGGATTTAACCGAAGATATAGAAGGTTTGCCAAAGTATGTAAAATCTTTAAAAGAAAAATACGGTAAATTCTCTGGTATGGCATATTGTGCTGGGGTAACAGCATTAAACCCACTTCGGACAATAACTTATGAGTATCTTGCAAATATTTTTGATATAAATTATTTTGCACCAATAATGATGATAAAGAGCATTGGCGACAAAAGAAATAATGTTGGTTTAGGCACTTCTATAGTTACAATTTCGTCAATTGATGCGATACTTAACTCAAAAGGGCAATCTGTTTATGGTGCTTCAAAAGCAGCCTTATCAGCATCAGTAAAAGCTTTATCAAGGGAATTGACTCAACAAAATGGCATACGAATAAATTCAGTATTGCCATCAATGATAAAAACACCAATGACAATACCGGTTGAAGATTTAGATGCCAACAAAACCGATATTGAATCAGGTCTTTATCCATTTGGTTGGGGAGAACCAAATGATGTTGCTAATATGATTGTATATTTGTTATCAGATAAAGCAAAATTTATTTCTGGTCAAAACTACGTTATTGACAGTGGAGGGGCTCTTTAATGAAAAAAATCTTTATTGTAGGTGGTAATGGATTTGCCAGAGAATGTTATAACAATCTTATAAATCTTGAGGAATATGGAAAAGAAATTATATTTGGCGGTTTTTTAGGTCATGGTGGTTATGGACACACCGTGGATTATAAGACTTATCAACATTTATATCTTGGCGAAGTTTCAGAACACAAATTTAAAGATGATGAATACTGTATTATTGGTGCAGGATATCCAAAACTTAGAAGAAAAATCTATGAAGATTTGAAATTGATGAATGCAAAATTTTATACTTTAATTTGCAGAGGAGTCTATTTATCTCAAAGCTTTGAATATGGCGAAGCAAATATTTTTGTCTACCCTTTTTTATCTTCTGTAAATATAAATGTAGGGATTGGAAATGTGTTTAATAGTGATGTTATCATTGGACACGATAGTACAATAGGTGACTTCAATTTCTTTGGACCTCGTTCTCAAATCTTAGGGAATGTAAAAATAGGCAATAACAATAAAACAGGTGCAAATGTTATATTGTTACCAAATTCTAAGGTTGGAAATAATAATGATATAGCTCCTTTGAGTGCAGTATATAAGGGGTGTAAGAATAATTGCTATATGCAAGGAAATCCTGCATTAAAAATAGGAGAAGTTGAATAATGACTTTATCAAAATTTAATAATGTAAAAATTTCTAGTATTGTTTGTTTAGTTCCAGAAAATAAAATTGATATAGATGATGAAATTAAATTTTATGAAAATAGCAGTAAGAAACTTGCTAGAAATAAAAAGATATTAGGATTAGGGACAAGACATGTTGTGCCAGATGGTGTGTCAACCTCTGATTTATGCGAAGAAGCTGCAAAAATACTAATAAATGAAACAAATATTAATATAGATGAGATTGATACTCTAATAATGACATCAATCAATCATGATTATAATGGAAACTCAGATGCTTGCATTATACAAGGAAATTTGGGTTTATCAGAAGAATGTGCTTGTTTTGATACTTGCGGGTTAGGGTGTACAGATTCAATATATGGTTTATGGTTAGCTCATTCTCTAATACAGAGTGGCGCTTCTAAAAAATGTTTATTTCTGGAAGGGTCTTTAAGTAGCAGAATAACCGATATTAGAAATCGAAATTCAAATATGCTTTTTGGAGATGCTGGATCTGCTATACTATTAGAAAGAACCGAAGAAGTTCGCCCTGCATTTTTTCATCTTAAAAGTATAGGTAAAGATTGGAAAAAAATTGTTACTCCAGCTGGTGGTTTTAAATTTCCGGTAAGAGGTGATATTACTAATATTGAGATTACAGATCCAGATGGGAATATTTTGCACCTATGGGATTCCATTATGAGTGGTGGAGATATTTTTAAATTTGCAATGGAGCAAGCTCCTGATACGGTAGAAAAAGTTTTAAATTTTGCAAATAAGACTAGAGATGATATTGATTTTTTTGCAATTCACCAAGCAAATAGTCAAATAGTTAGAACTGTTATTATGCATGCGGGCTTACCAAAAGAAAAAGCATCAGCTGAAACATTTTCTAAGTATGGTAATTGTGGTGGAACATCTGTCTTAGTAAATTTTTGCGACCAAATGTATAAGAAACAATCGAAGAGTATAGCATTCGTTTCTTTCGGGGTGGGGTTATCTGTTGGTAGCGCTATCTTAAATTTTGAAAATGCGGAAAATCTGGGAGTAAGATTTTTTAAAACTCCACAAAACGTAAAAACAAGAAAAGATTTAATAGAAGAATGGACAAATTATATAAAAGGAGAATAATATGACAAATTTAGAAACTTACACAAAAGCGTTTACTGATACTTTTGATATTACCGAAGATCAAACTAAAGGTTTGAAGTATCAAGACATTGAAGCTTGGGATTCCGTTGGACACATGGGACTTGTTGCAGCTATTGAAGATAGCTTTAATATTATGTTAGATCCGGATGATATTGTTGATTTAAGTTCTTTCGAAAAAGGTCAAGAAATTCTAAAAAAATACAATATTGAAATGTAGGTATATGATGGATAATATAATTTTAAAAAATCTTAATCCAGCTGAAATACAAAAATATCAACAAAATCGTTATCCTTGTTTTTTTGTTGATTGTATAGAAGAAGCTGTTCCGGGTAAATATGCAAAAGGTTACAAAAATTTTACTTACAATGAGTGGTTTATGCCAGCTCATTTTGAAGACGAGCCAAATGTTCCGGGATTTGTACAAATTGAAACCTTAACTCAAGTTTTTTTGATGACTTTTTTAACAATACCTGAAAATAAAGGCAAAAAAACGGGTTTTGTATCGGTAAAAGATGCAAAATTTAAGAAAAAGATAGTTCCAGGTGATAGATTAGATATGGTAGCAGAATTGGACTCTTATCGCAGAGGTTTAGCAAAGGGCAAAGTTTGTGGGTATATCAATGGGGAACTTGCAAATTCAATTGAACTAGTTGTATCTATTCCAGATATAATGTTAGCATTTAAACCAAAGGTAAAAGAGGATTAATGTATGATTAGGGTTGCTGATTATGTAATGCAAAAACTTGTAGAGATAGGTATTCATAAGCTCTTTTTAGTTACAGGAAGAGGTGTTTTATATCTTTCTGATGCTTTAGCTAAATGTGATGGAATTGATGGAGTATCGGTTCACCATGAACAAGCTGGCGCTTATGCTGCAATGGCATATTCACAAGCCTCAGATAATATAGGTGCTTGTTTAGTTTCTACAGGTTGTGCTTCGACTAATGCAATTACACCCGTACTTTGTGCTTGGCAAGATGATATTCCAATGATAATAATTTCTGGACAAAATAAATTAAATGAAACAACTACTTACACCGGATTACCCATTAGAACTTATGGACAACAAGAGGCCAATATTATTGAATTAGTAAGACCTATTACAAAATATGCAACAATGATTGTTAACCCTGAAGATATTGTTTTTGAGCTAGAAAAAGCGATTTATTTAGCCAATGCAGGCAGGAAAGGACCTGTCTGGATAGATATACCTTTAGATATTCAAAATGCGAGAATAGAAGTAGAAGAACTTAAACATTTTGAGCCTACTGTAACAAATGAGACAGTTAGTTTAGAAGATTTGCAGTTTGTTATAGAAAAAATTAGCAAAGCAAAGCGCCCAATTCTCTTATATGGCAGTGGAATTCGCTCTGCAAAGGCAGTTACTGAATTACAACAAGCAATCAAAAAGTTTCAAATCCCCGCAGTATATTCAAGTTCTGCTGTTGATATTTTAGATAGTAAAGACGATTTAATAATCGGATGTACAGGTGCTATGGCTACTAATCGTGCAGCAAATTTTGCAATTCAAAATGCAGATTTAATATTAGTGTTGGGTTGTAGAATGAACTCTATGATTACTGGTAGCAATATTGATACATTTGCTAGAGAAGCCGAAATTATTACTGTAGATATAGACAAATATGAGCACCAAAAATTTGAAAATAAAATTACAAAACAAATAGTCGCAGATGCTAAAGATTTTCTTAATAAATTTTTAAATACAGAAAGCCTAAATATAGCACAAGTTTGGAAAGAAAAATGTAAACATTGGAAAACTATCTTTCCAAAATGTGAAAGTTCGTTTAAGAATGACACAAAAATAGATCTATATCAGTTGGCAGAAACTCTGGAAGGCTGTTTAAGAGAAGATGCAATTTGTATAACTGATGCGGGGTTAGAAGAAATTATTGTACCTACAACTATTAATTTTTCAGAAAAGCAACGTTGCCTCCATCCTGTATCACAAGGTGCAATGGGATATGCTTTACCCGCTGCTATTGGTGCATATTTAGCAAATAACAAACAAATTGTTGCTATAATTGGTGATGGTTCAATAATGATGAATTTGCAAGAACTACAAACAATTACCTACAATAAACTGCCTATAAAGATTCTTGTCATAAATAATAATTGCTATGCTGTTATTAGAAAAAGGCAACAAGACTTGTTTAGAACTAGGACTATTGGGACAGATTTCGAAAATGGAATATCATGCCCAGATTTTAAAAAAGTAGCAGATTGTTTTGGTTTGAGGTATGAAAAGATTGCTTCTACATCGGAATTAAAGCGTTTAAACAATATTATAAACGCAGACGAACCATTAATTTGTGAAATCTTCACAAAAGAGGATCAGACATACATTCATTCTTCATACAGACGAGGCAAAAGCGGTAAATTTATTCAACCACCGATAGAAGATCAGTCACCATTCTTAAATAGAGATTTATTTGAAAAAGAAATGATAATAAACCCAATGGAGGAATAAAAATAAAAATGGCGGAAATAAAATTAAACAATCAAAGAATTATTGGAAATACACAAACTCCTTATTTTATAGCAGAAGTTAATTCTAGCCATAATGGAAACATTGAAGTGGCAAAAGAGATGTGTTTAAAAGCAAAAGAAGCTGGTTGTGATTGTGTAAAATTTCAATCTTGGTCTCCAGAATCTCTATACTCAAAATCTTATTATGATAAAAATCCAATTGCCAAAAGAATTGTTCAAAAGTTTTCTATAAAACCAGATGATTTAAGGGAGATTTCGGATTATTGTCAAAGTATTGGTATAGATTTTTCTTCTACACCATATTCAGAAGAAGAAGTTGATTTTTTGGTTGATAAATGCAATGTACCTTTTATAAAAATTGCTTCAATGGAAATAAATAATTATGATTTCCTTAGATATATTGCAAACAAAAAAATACCAATGATATTATCGACAGGAATGGCAGAAAAACAAGAAGTTGAAAAGGCAGTAAAAGTAATAGAAGAAACTGGAAATAATCAGTTAATCATATTACATTGTATTTCTATATATCCTGCCCCGCCAGAAACGATTAATTTAAAAAATATTTCTTGGTTAAAAGATGAATTTAAGCAATATCCAATAGGTTTTTCTGATCATACATTAGGCTTTGAAGTTGCATGCGGTGCAATTGCTCTAGGAGCAACAGTCATTGAAAAACACTTTACATTAGACAAGTCAAAAATGGGGATGGATAACAATATGGCAATTGAACCTTCCGAAATGAAAGCGTTAACAAGTGCTTGTAAAAATGTTTTTGTTGCTCTTGGGTCTCCTGAAAGAATTGTTTTAGATATCGAATATAAACAAAGAGAAAACATGCGTAGAAGTGTTGTTGCCGCAAAAGATTTAAAAAAAGGCTCTGTAATAAGCAGAAAGGATTTAGTTTTAAAGCGTCCTGGAACTGGAATAACCGCAGATAAAATTGAAGAAATTATAGGATGTAAACTAAATCAAGATGTATTGGGCGATACATTAATATTAGAGGATTATATTGAAAAATAAATGAATAAAGTAATAATAAAAAAAACTTTAATTTATAATTCCGTATTTGAATATATTGATTCAAATATGTACATTATAATTGAAAACAATAAAGCTCTTATTATAGATCCTCATCAAAATAATGAGGTCTATAATTTGTTGCGTATGAATGGCGTTATTGAAATTACAGTTCTTTTGACTCACGAACACCCTGATCACATTTCCGGACTAAAATGGCTCAAAGAGAATTTTAATACTACTATTATTTCTACGAAAGAAACTTCTGATTACATTTCTGATATCAAAAATACAAGACCTATACTTATCACATTCGTTCTCGAAGAAAAAGATAAGCAGAATGGGACAAATTTGTTAGAAAAATTTAAACAAAATTATGAACCATTTGCGACAAAGGCTGACATTACTTTTGAAGATGACTTTGAATACAAATGGAACAGTCATAGTTTAAAGTTTAAAAAAGTTTTAGGACATTCTAAAGGAAGCTGTTTGATATTCTTGGATGACAACATTGTTTTTACGGGAGATTCTTTAATGAAAGATTATCCGATTATAACAAGATTTCCAAGGGGAAATAATAAAATATTTAAAAATGAAACTATTCCGTATTTAGAAACATTAAATATGGATTTGGAAGTTTTTCCTGGACATGGAAAAATATTTAAGTTAAAAGACATATTCAGTGAGGGTAAATTACATGTGGAACTTAAATAAATTTAAAAATAATATAGCAGTTATTACAGAAAACAACGAACACATAACTTACGAAAAATTAAATAACTATTGCATTGAGTTAACTTCAAATATAAAAAAAAGATGTTTAGTTTTTAATTTATGTGCAAATGAAATCGGCTCACTTGTCGGGTATATCGGTTTTTTAAATGCCAAAATAGTTCCTGTTATGTTAAAAGCAGACTTAGATGAAATTCTTTTAACAAACATGATTGAAACCTATAAACCTGCTTATCTACATTTGCCAAGTATTTTGGCTGATAGGTTTGATAAATTTGAAAAAGTTTATTCAAATATCGGCTACACTCTTTTAAAAACAAATTTTATTGAAGAATTTGAACTAAATGAAGATTTAGCTCTATTGTTAACGACTTCTGGTTCTACAGGCAGTCCTAAATTAGTTAGACAAAGTTATAAAAATATAGAAGCAAATACAAAATCTATTGTTGAATATTTGCAATTAAACGAAACTGAACGTGCTATTACAACATTACCAATGAATTATACTTATGGCATTTCAATTATAAATACTCACCTTTGGGTAGGAGCTTCTATTATTCTGACAGAAAAGGGCTTAATGCAAAAAGAATTTTGGCAACAAATGAAAGACTTTGAAGCAACCTCTTTTGCTGGCGTACCATATACTTATGAAATGTTAGATAAATTAAGATTTTTCAGAATGAATTTACCAAGTTTACGTTATATGACACAAGCCGGAGGAAAATTATCGCCAGAATTACACCACAAATTCGCACAATGGGCGAATGACAATAATAAAAAATTTATAGTAATGTATGGACAAACCGAAGCTACTGCAAGAATGTCATATTTGCCGGCTGAAAAATCATTAGAGAAATATGGTTCAATGGGTATCGCTATTCCAAATGGAAAATTTTCTTTAATAGATGTAAATGGAGAAGAAATTGTAACTCCCGAAACTGTTGGTGAACTCGTTTATGAAGGGGCTAACGTAACATTAGGTTACGCCGAATGTGGTCTTGACTTAGCAAAAAGCGATGAAAGGCATGGAAAATTAATTACCGGTGATATGGCTAAATTTGATGCTGACGGGTTTTATTATATAGTCGGAAGAAAAAAACGATTTCTTAAAATTTATGGAAATAGGGTAAATCTTGATGAAACAGAAAGGCTTATAAAAACTGAGTTTAAAAACTTGGAATGTGCTTGCACAGGGGTAGATGATTCAATGATAATTTACACAACGAACCCTATCGAAAACGACAATATAATGGCTTTTGTAACCTCTAAAACAGGTATTAATAAAGCCGCATTTAAGATTAGAAATATTGATGAAATTCCTAAAAATGAAGCAGGAAAAACATTGTATAAAGAATTAGAGGTATAGAATGAACTATAATGATGTGTTGGAAATATCGCCGTTTTCTTTAAATAAAGAAGAAAAGTCAAAACTTTTTACTGAATATTTAAAAGAATTATCCCTAAAACACTATCAAAAATGTGAAAATTATAGAAAAATTGTAGATAAATTAAATTGTAATTTATCAGAAATTAAAAATTATACAGAAATACCTTTTTTACCTGTCAGGTTATTTAAAGAATTTGATTTAAAGAGTGTTCCAACAGAAGAAGTTTTCAAAACAATGACTTCATCTGGAACATCTGGTCAAGCTGTTTCTAAAATTTATTTAGATAAAACAACAGCAGCAAACCAACAAAAGACACTTGTTAAAATTGTTTCTGATTTTACCGGTGCAAGTCGTATGCCAATGCTAATAATCGACAGTCCATCTGTAATAAAAAATAGAAATATGTTCTCAGCTAGAGGTGCCGGAATTTTAGGCTTTTCAATATTTGGAGCGGATAGAACTTATGCTCTTGATGACGATATGAATATCAATATACCTGTTATTGAAGCATTCTTGGAAAAGCATAAAGGACAAAAGATATTATTATTTGGCTTTACCTTCATGATTTGGCAATTTTTTTATAAAAAGTTAAAAGAGTTAAATATAAAATTAGATTTATCAAATGGGATTTTAATCCATGGTGGTGGTTGGAAAAAATTGGTTAATGAAGCTGTTTCCAAAGAAGAATATAAACAATCCTTGAATGATGTTTGTGGAATTAAATCTGTTCACGATTATTACGGTATGGTTGAGCAAACTGGTTGCGTTTATATGGAATGTGAATATGGACATTTGCATGCAAGCATATTTTCTGATGTTATTATTAGAAATCCAAAAGATTTTTCAATCACAAAAACTGGCGAAAAAGGTTTAATTCAAGTTTGTTCTTTACTTCCAGAATCATATCCCGGACATTCGCTTTTAACGGAAGATGAGGGGATAATTTTAGGAGAAGATGACTGTCCTTGCGGAAGAAAAGGTAAATACTTCACTATTTTAGGAAGAATAAAAAATGCAGAAATTAGGGGGTGTTCAGATACTTATGAAAAGCGTTAATTATATAATCGGTGATAAAAATATCCTTAATATTCCAATGCAACCTTGTTGCGAAGATGTTTGCAATTTTCTAAATGAAGTATCGACAAGATTAATGAAATCTCCAAAAATTCGAGAATTTACAGATTTATCTGCACTCGCTTTTTGGTGTCGAAAAGCAAATATTCAAAAACTGCAAGAATATTATTCGAAAAAAAATAGACTAGGTAGAGGATTATGTTTTCATATTGCCCCATCAAACATTCCGATTAATTCTATATTTTCATACTTCTTTGGACTTTTAGCCGGCAATTCAAATATTGTAAGACTGTCCAGTAAAGATTTTCCGCAAGTTGATTTTGTCTGCGATTTAATAAAAGAAGTATTAAAAAATTATCCAGAAATTGAAAAAAGAACTGCGTTTGTAAAATACGAGCGTTCAAATGAAATAAGCGAAGAATTTTCTAAAAATGCAGATTGTAGAATGATTTGGGGAGGGGATAAAACTATAAAAATGTTTAAAGCCTTGGAAACAAAACCAAGATGTATTGATATTACATTCCCTGATAGATATTCAATTTGTATCATTGATGCAAAAAAAATTAATGAAGCTTCAAAAGATGAAATGAAAACGCTAGCAGAAAAATTTTATGTTGATACTTATTTAATGGATCAGAATGCTTGTTCTTCTCCACAATTAATTTATTGGATAAACGACAATAAAGAAGCTCGTGATAAATTTTGGAATTATATATATGATTATGCACAAAAAAAATATCCTCTGCAAGATGCTGTTTGTGTAGATAAATATACAAAATTGTGTGAAGATGCAATTATGTTTGACAATGTTGGAACAACTTCATGTCGCTCGAATTTATTGTATAGAAGTGAATTAAATTCACTAGAAAATGTTGAAAATATTCGAGGCAAAGGTGGCTATTTTTATGAATTTGCCTTAGATAATTATGGAGAACTATTTAAAGTTATAACTGATAAATATCAAACTATTACATATTTTGGAATTGATGCCAAAGAGTTGCGAGATAATATAATTAACCATAATTTAAGAGGAATTGATAGAATAGTTCCAATTGGTAAAGCAATGGACATCAACTCTAACTGGGACGGTCACGACTTAATAAAAGAATTATCAAGAGAGGTTAATTTATGTTAAAAGATAAATTGAAACAAAGTAAAAGAAATTACAATAAAAAAATTGCAATTATTGGTACTGGTTATGTAGGTGCAGGCATAGCTTATTCATTAATGCTAAAAGATATCGCCAGAGAAATCGTTTTAATTGATTCTAAAAAAGAAGTTTCTAATGCAGAAATGCTTGATATTCGACATGGTATTCCCAATATGGGAAGTTCTAAAATCTATTGTGGCGAATATAAAAACATTGAAGACTGCGATTTAATCATCATTACAGCAGGAAGAAACAGAAAAGCAAATGAAACCAGACTAGATTTAGCAAATGATAATATTAAAATTTCTGCCGAAATAGTCAAAGAAATAAAAAAACATTATAATCAAGGGGTAATTTTAGTTGTAGCTAACCCGGTAGATATTTTAACTCATTATTACACCAAAAATCTCAATTTACCAAAAGGAAGAATTTTTGGAACAGGCTGTATTTTAGACAGTTCTAGATTGATAAATATCATCTCTGACTATATTGAATTATCGCCAGAATTCATTTCTGCAACTGTTGTTGGAGAGCATGGAAATTCTCAAACTCCGCTTTGGGACGAAGCAAAAATTTCAAATATTCCTATTGAAGAATTTTGCGAAATAGAAAATTTAGAATTTAATGAAGAAACCAAACAAAAAATGGCACAAAAAGTTCTAAATATGGGGACCGAAATTATTAAAGGAAAAGGGAAAACATATTATGGAATTGCTACTTGCGTTTGCCATATAGCTGATGCAATACTAAATCGCCGAAATATTACAGCCAGTGTTTCAAGTACTATGGCTGGAAATGTTTTAAATAAAGATATTTCAATAAGTTTACCAAGTCTTATTAATTATAATGGAGTTAAATTAATTTTACCTTCTGAATTATCAGAAACTGAAAAAAATCTACTAAATAACTCTGCTTTACAGATTGAAAAAACCTTAAACGCAATTACAAATATGTAGTTCTTCTCTTCAAGAAAAACTGATGAGATTAATCAAGAAGGGAACAATATACTATTTTAAAGGTAAATTGTTAAAGTAAATCAATATAATTTCTTTTTGAATTGTAAATCTTTCTTCACATTTATAGCAAAAATTTTTTTTAGGAGATTTTATCCATCAAAAGGAGATTTTATGAAAATCAATTCAATATCTGCGTTTAATTACACCTCAAAAGCATTACCGACAAAACCAAAAGAGAATTATAACAAAAACAATTCTCTTGCCAATGTCTCGGAACCTAGATATTTTAGGATTCCGAACAGTGTTTTATTCACTGGGGAAGCTAATACAAGACAAAGGATTATTGATGTTGATTTTTATACTTATAGAAATTTACGTTTAGGACAAAGGCAAATTCTAAGAAAACAATATAATAATTTTGAAAACCTGGTTAATGTAGAAGAACTTGCGGATCCTAAAAAACCTAAACTTCCGCTTAAAAGCGATGTCGCAATGAAACATTATATTGATGTTTGTAAAAAATATACCGAGTTTAAAAATGACCCAATCCTATGTTTAGGAAGAAGCCCTAAATGGTTTTTAAGCGGTGCATACTGGATGCGAGATGGACTATATAAAAAACCACCTTATAAAGGTGTTGCATTTTCAAACCGTTGGTATGAATTCGATTATGAGCATCGTGACGGCAGTTTGATAAGAAAAGATAAATGGGCTCCGACACCAGAGCAAAAGAAAGCATATAAAATATACTTAAAACGTATTCAGGCCGATCCAGAAAGCATTATTAAGGAATGTAGAAAAACTGGCAGAAAATATGTTATTACAGATTATATTAGCACCGGAAAAGGTGTTACTTCCTTCTTAGATATAATGTCCGAATTCGCTGAAGAGGAAAACTTATTAGATGAATTTGCACATTCAATTCGTATTTTTGGAATTGGTTGTGAAGAATATCGAGAAGGAATGTTTTATGATGACGACGACATTCCGGCACCAAGAGTTCAAATGCCTGCAAGACTAAAACCTTACGACAATATTATTGAACAAGAATATTATGATATGCCATTAGATGTGTTTAATGATATGTTGATTAATACAAATACAAATGAGTGTAGATCTACATACTACCCTCCTTACACATGGACTTTGTATTCTCCAAATAAATTCAGAACAGGTATGCTTAAAGAAAGCAAAGTAAAAGAACTAAGAGAAAGCAGACCTAAAAAATTAACCATAAATTACACTCCGGCAATGCGAGATTTCAGAAATTTACTTAATTTCAGAATATTAGACTACATGGACAGAAATGATTTGTTAAAAGACTCTCTTGAAGCTAGACAACAAGACTAATTGCTTTGTATGCAAAATATTAAGTTTTTGTTTACATGTGTGGCTTTTTTGTTAAACATGTAGTATAGTGTTGTTGAGACTTTTTGCAACTATTATGATTTTTACAATTTAGGAAATATAGGAGAACAGAGATGACAACAACACTGGACAAAAAAGTTTATCCGGCGGAAAAATTTATATCCGGCAAATGGGAACAAGAAATTAATGTTAGGGATTTTATACAAAAGAACTACACACCTTATGAAGGCGATTCTAGCTTTTTAGCAGACGCAACAGATGCTACAAAAAAATTGTGGCAAGAATGCTGTGATTTGCTAAAAAAAGAACGTGACAACGGTGGTGTACTTGATATGGATACAAAAATTGTATCTACAATCACATCACATGGTGCCGGTTATATTGATAAAAACTTAGAAACAATTGTAGGATTGCAAACTGATGCACCGCTTAAACGTTCTATGCAACCGTTTGGGGGTATCAGAATGGCAGAAACTTCTTGCAAATCTTATGGATATGAAGTAGATCCGGAAGTTTCTGAAATTTTCACAAAATATAGAAAGACTCACAACCAAGGGGTTTTTGATGTTTATACACCTGAGATGAAAGCTGCAAGACACTCTGCAATCATCACAGGGCTGCCTGACGCTTACGGAAGAGGTCGAATCATCGGTGATTATAGACGTGTTGCCCTATACGGTATTAACCGTTTGATTGAAGATAAACAGGAACAATTCAAGTCTCTTGAAGGCGAAATGACTCCTGACAGAATTCAGTTGAGAGAAGAAATTACCGATCAAATCAAAGCACTTAAAGAAATGATTGAGTTAGGTAAAATCTACGGATTTGATATTTCTCAACCGGCAAGAAACGCTCGTGAAGCTGTTCAATGGCTATATTTCGGTTACTTGTCAGCCGTAAAAGAACAAAATGGAGCAGCAATGAGCATCGGTAGAACTTCAACTTTCTTGGATATCTACATTGAAAGAGATTTGAGAGAAGGAGTTTTGACAGAAGCTGAGGCTCAAGAATTAATCGACCATTTCATTATGAAATTAAGATTGGTAAAATTTGCAAGAACTCCTGAATATAACGATTTATTCTCAGGCGATCCGACTTGGGTAACTGAATCTATCGGTGGTATGGGTATTGACGGAAGAACTCTTGTTACTAAGAACTCTTTCAGATACTTGCATACTCTTGAAAACCTTGGAACAGCACCTGAGCCAAACTTAACTGTTTTATGGTCAAAAAGATTGCCACACAACTTCAAACAATATTGTGCACACATTTCAATTACAACATCATCAATCCAGTATGAAAACGACGATATGATGAGAGTAACTCATGGCGATGATTACGCAATCGCATGTTGTGTATCTTCAATGGTTGTCGGCAAAGAAATGCAGTTCTTCGGAGCACGTGCAAACCTTGCAAAATGTTTGCTTTATGCAATCAACGGTGGCGTTGACGAAAGACTAAAAATTCAAGTTGGGCCAAAATACCGTCCTGTAACATCAGAATATCTTGACTATGACGAAGTTATGGATAAATACAACGATATGATGGAGTGGCTTGCAGGCTTGTATGTAAACACTTTGAACGTAATTCACTATATGCACGACAAATACTGTTACGAAAAAGCACAAATGGCACTTCACGACAGAGATGTAAAACGTTATTTTGCAACAGGAATTGCAGGACTTTCAGTTGTTGCTGATTCGCTTTCTGCAATCAAATATGCAAAAGTTAAGGCTATTCGTGACGAAAACGGTATTGTTGTTGATTACGAAGTCGAAGGAGATTTCCCTAAATACGGAAACAACGACGACAGAGTAGACCAAATTGCAGTAGACTTGGTTAGAAACTTTATGTCAAAAATCAGAAAACATTACACATACAGAAATTCAATTCCTACAATGTCGATTTTGACAATTACATCTAACGTTGTTTACGGAAAGAAAACCGGAAATACACCAGATGGAAGAAAAGCCGGAATTCCTCTTGCACCGGGAGCAAATCCAATGCACGGAAGAGATTCAAACGGAGCAGCGGCATCACTCGCATCAGTTGCAAAACTTCCATTTAATGACGCACAAGACGGAATTTCAAACACATTCTCAATTATTCCAAACGCTTTGGGTAAAGACGAAGTGTTTATGGGCGATTTGAACGTATGTTTGGATTGCGGTTGCGCAGAGTAACGAAACTTCATGTCTTCCCCTTGTGATTCTGCCAAACAAAAGGTGACTAAATGTCACGTTTTGTGAGAGGTACAACAAAATCTTCGATTTCGAGGAGGGGAAATAAAATAAAATAAGAAAGGAAAAAATCATGCCTACAACAATGCAGGAAGAAAATTTAATAAACTTAATAGATGGTTACGTTGAAAAAGGCGGACACCACTTGAATGTAAACGTATTCAACAGAGAAACATTGCTTGATGCACAAGCACACCCTGAAAAATACCCACAATTAACAGTGAGAGTTTCAGGATATGCCGTAAACTTTATTAAACTTACAAAAGAGCAACAAGATGATGTTATTTCAAGAACTTTCCATGGTGCACTGTAAAATCAAAGTTACTAGTTTACTAAGGCACTAGGGCACTAAGTTCTTTACAATTGTAGGGCGGGGTACCGACCCCGCCTTATTTATGGTAAAAATATGACAATCAAAGGGAATATACATTCAATAGAAACTTGTGGGACGGTTGATGGACCGGGGATACGCTTTGTGATTTTTATGCAAGGCTGTCCTTTACGATGCCAATATTGTCATAATCCTGATACTTGGCAAACCGACACAAATAAACTTATGACCGTTGATGAAATTATGCAAAAATACGATGGCGTAAAAGAATTCGTTCGCTCAGGTGGAATTACCGTAACAGGTGGAGAACCTTTGTTGCAAATTGATTTTGTCACAGAGCTTTTTAAAGTTGCAAAAAATCATGGTATTCATACGGCACTCGACACATCTGGAATAATTTTTAACCCAGAAAATACCGAAAATATAAATAAACTTTTAAAATACACAGATCTTGTTTTGCTCGATATAAAACACATTGACGACGAAGAACACAAAAAACTTACAGGAGCTTCTAACAAAAATATTTTAGCATTTGCACAATACTTGTCTGAAAAACAAATTCCAGTGTGGATTAGACATGTCGTTGTAAAAGATATCACACTTAATGAAAAATATTTAAAAGAACTTGGAAAATTTCTCGCTACATTAAACAACATAAAAGCATTAGATATTTTGCCGTACCACAACATGGCTATTCCAAAATATGAATCTCTCGGAATTAATTATCCCTTAAAAAATACACCACCAACAAGCAAAGAAGAAGCAATCAATGCTAGAAATATAATTTTACAAGAATATAAAAAATTTCACTAATTTATTGACATATTTTTTCCCTTATAATTCAATATATGTGTACATTTAACCAAAACACAAAAGGATAAAAAAATGAAAATATTAGTAGGTTTATCAGGTGGAGTTGATTCGTCAACAGCAGCATTAATTTTAAAACAGCAAGGACACGAAGTAATCGGAGCAACAATGTCAATTTGGGGCAAAGACGGAATGGCATTAAAAAGTGGACACAAAAATGCTTGTTACGGACCAGATGAAGTCGAAGATATTGAAGAAGCAAGAAGAATTGCTAAACAACTGGATATTCCTTACTATGTTTTCAATTGCGTTGAACAGTACGAAAAAATCGTTTTGGAGAACTTTAAATCAGAATATATTCAAGGACGTACACCAAATCCTTGCGTATGGTGTAATGCATTAGTAAAATTCGGGGCATTACCTTTGATGGCAAAAGAAAACGGGTTAATGTTCGACAAATTTGCAACCGGCCATTATGCAAGAGTTGAAGAAGGCGAAAACGGTAGATTTTTATTGAAACGAGGTGTGGCTCCGCACAAAGACCAATCATACTTTTTATACAGACTTAAACAAGAACAATTAAAAAACATATTATTGCCACTTGGATCTTACACCAAAGAAGAAATTAGAAAAATCGCAAAAGAAAATGGACTTGATGTTGCAGAAAAACCTGATAGCCAAGATTTTTATGATGGAGATTACAACGAATTACTTGGAATTGAAGAAAAAGAAGGAAACATTGTTGATGTAAACGGCAAAGTTTTAGGACACCACAAAGGGATTTGGAATTACACTATCGGTCAAAGAAAAGGAATCGGAGTTTCAGCAAGTGAGCCGTTGTATGTGTTGTCTTTAAATAAGGACACAAACGAAGTTGTTGTCGGACCAGCAGATAAAACATTCAAAAAATCATTAACTGCAATTAATTTCAACTGGATTGCAATTGATAAACTGGAAGAAGAAATTAAAGTTCAAGCTAAAATTCGTTCAACACAAGAACCTGTTAATGTTACCGCAAAACCACTTGAAGATGGAAAAATTGAAGTAGTATTTGACGACTTGCAAAAATCTATTGCTATCGGACAATCTGTCGTTTTATATGATAAAGATATTGTTTTAGGTGGTGGAGTTATTGACAGCACAGCTTGTTAGTTAGATAATTTTTGAGAGGTTTGCGTTGAGTAGATATATCCAACCTAAATTCCGCTTATATTAACAATTTAGGCAACTTGACAAGTAAATATTTTAAACCGATATAGCGCCCCAGTGGAGTTTTAAGCCGATATAGCTCAGTTGGTAGAGCAACTCATTCGTAATGAGTAGGTCGGGAGTTCGAGCCTCCCTATCGGCTTTTGTTTTTTATATTAGAACAAGCTATAACCAAAATATGAAATTAATTTAATTCGCAAAATTTTTTTTGTTTAAACTTATTATATTTGGAGGTAAAATCAATGAAAATAAATATTTTAAAAAAACCATTTATTTCTAAAATTCAAAAAGAAATAAAAAATACTAAACTCATCAAATCTGTTGGCAACGCACTTGAAAAAACTCCTAAAACAGACGAATTCAAAAAAGTTCCAACAAAAAAACTATCAGCTGATGAAATAACTGATTTAGTTTTAAGAAATATTTAATAAAAATTTTTCATAAAAAAAAGACTCTCTACTTTGAGAGTCTTTTTTTATGCTTTTTTGACAAATTCTAAATCTTGTCAAATCCTGTGTATTTTCTAAGAACTTCCGGAATAATAATTGTTCCATCTTCTTGTTGATAATTTTCAACAATTGCAGCAAAAGTTCTTCCAACAGCAAGTCCAGAGCCATTAATTGTGTGGACAAATTGAACTTTTCCTGTTTCTTTGTCACGATATCTGATATTAGCTCGTCTTGCTTGATAATCACCAAAATTTGAACAACTTGAAATTTCTTTGTATGCCCCGTAAGATGGCATCCAAACTTCCAAATCCCAACATTTATTAGCAGAAAATCCGATATCACCTGTTGACAAAGCTTCACGACGATATGGGAGTTCTAATAATTGAAGCATTTTTTCAGCGTCTTCTGTCAATTTTTCATGTTCATCTTTACTTGTTTGCGGTGTACAAAGCTTTACAAGCTCAACTTTATTAAATTGGTGAACTCTAATCAAACCTCTTGTATCACGTCCGGCAGAACCAGATTCTCTTCTAAAACATGGTGTATAAGCTGTCATGTATTTTGGAAGGTCATCTTCTGATAATATTTCGCCCGCATAAATGTTTGTAACAGGAACTTCTGCTGTCGGAATTAAGTACAAATCTTCATTTTCGCATTTATACATATCTTCTTTGAATTTTGGAAGCTGTCCAGTACCTGTCATAGTTGCAGAGTTAGCCATAAATGGCGGAAGAATTTCTTCATAGCCTTGCTTTTCTGTATGATAGTCAAGGAAGAAGTTAATAATAGCTCTTTCAAGGCGAGAACCTTTTCCTCTGTACAAAATAAATCGGCTTTGAGAAAGTTTTACACCACGCTCAAAATCAACAAGATTTCTTTCTTCACACAAATCCCAGTGAGCCTTGAATTCAAAATCAAATTTACGAGGTTCTCCCCATTTGTAAACTTCTTGGTTATCGTCTTCTGACAAACCGATTGGAGTTGTTTCATCTGGAATATTTGGAATATGAAGCAACAAATCTCTTTGTTTTTCGTCTAATTCTGTTTGTTTTTCTTCCAAAGACTTGATATCGTCTCCGAGTTTGCGAACTTCTTCTTGAACTGCATCAGTATTTTCGCCATTTTTCTTCATCATACCAATTTTTTGAGAATCATTTTTTCTTTTTGCACGTAATTCGTCAACTTGGGTTTGAATTTTTCTTCTTTCTGCATCTATTTCCAAAACCCCATCAATAGAAAGTTCCGGATTTCTTCTTTGCAAAAGTTCATTTACCTTTTCAGGATTTTCTCTAATCATTTTGATATCAAGCATTTAAAACCTCTTTTCTATCTTTCAAATGTATAAAAACATTCTAATTTAAATATAAGTTTTAATCAAGAATAAATTTAACTGTTACCAAATATTAAGAATTATGGACATATTTGACGCTTGTAGTATAATTTTAAGTAGAGGGTGTGCGTATGATATTTAAAAAATTAGCTCAAAAATTGAGTAGAGAGAGAAAAAAATATTCAAATATTGCAACAAATCCACTAGATGTTGACTTTGACAGCAAAAAAAGTGTTTTTCTTGACAAGTTAACAAGAACAGCCGTGAATATGTATGAGAGAAATTGCGATATTAAAAACTTTACCAAACTTGCACTTTCAACCCCTGAAAACAACTCACATAATAAAATTATGGACGAATTATTCGCAAAAGGTGTTTTAGATATTTCTGACGATGAAAAATTATTGGAATTATCTGATAACACAAGATTTTTAAGAGACTTAGGATTAACCGATTAACTAAAAGCATCGCAATTTTACAAATAATCAAAAAAAAGCTCCCCTTGAATTGAGAGCTCGTATACACTATTGTAATTTATATATTAAAAATTAGACCATTCCTTCTTTAACAGCTTTTACAGCTGCTTGAACTCTGTCATTTACACACATTTTTTGCAAAATTGAACAAACATGCGCTTTGGCAGTGTGAACACTAACAATAAGTTCTTTTGCAATTTCGGTATTACTTTTCCCCATTACAAGATGTTTCAATACCTCAAATTCTCTTTCTGTAAGTGGAACCGTTCCATCAACATGAGACTTGTTTGGCAAAAGACCAATATCTTCCACTTTCGGAAGAGAATTCAGTGTCATTTGAGCAACAACCGGATCAATCCAGCAAACACCCGTTGATACATCTCTAATTACATCTGCTAATTTACTTGGATCAATATCTTTAAGACAATATGCACTTGCACCTGATGTTAAGGCAGCTAAAACTTCTTCACACCTATCATGCGATGTTAGAGCTATAATTTTTGAATCAAAATGCTTTTCTTTGCATTTAACCATTGCTTCAATTCCGTTCATGCCCGGAAGACCTAAGTCCATTAATATCACATCTGGCTTAAATTTTTCAATAAGTTCCAAACCAACAAACGCATCTTCTGCTTCCCCTACAACTTTAATATCCGGATTTGCATTAAGCGCACACCTTAAACCAACTCTCGTTAATTTAAAATCTTCAACAATAACTACTGTAATAATTTTTACATTTTTTGCTTCTTCTGATTTGTCTTTCATTTGTGTCATTATTTTACCCCACTTTCACATAGAAAAGAAATTCTTCATATAGGTTTTGATATTATAATTTAATTACTTCAACACTTTACAAACCATTACCCACTTGGGCAGTCTTGCTTCTCAACACAAAATATGAATTTTTTGTGTATATAATTTTTATTATGGTATAATTTTATCATAGACAAAAAAGGGAGTATGAACATGTTAGAATTTCTTTTTGGTAAAAAAGATAACTCAGAGGCAAAAGACATCAGAATTAACGAAATTTATACTGCTTTAAAAACAGCTTATCCGGCAACACGAATTTCTGATGAACGAAAAGCCGAATTAACAAAACTTATTCAAGAATATGGCTATTTGCCGTATCCTTATGTAAAAGCTCTGGAAGAGTTGACACCTGAAGAAATTTTATTCGGTTTAGAAATAAAATGGAAAAACAATAACATTTTTGATAATAATAAATTTTCTTTTAAGAACTCTGAAATAAGTGTTTTAGCAAGAAATGATATTAAAAACGCTTCTTGGATTCAAAAAGAAGGACACAACATCAAACTTATAAACCTTGCAGGATTAGGGAATGGAAACAACACAAAAGAAACCGGAAAATTTATCGATTGGCTTCGTCAATTATTGATTTTACCGACAGGAAATTTAGAAAATCATATTTTCAACACTACAATTTATCTGATTCCATTCCACCCAAGAGAATTTGGCTGTGCATATTTACCAAAAAGTTCTGATATCAGTGAAAAATTGTTTGACGAAAACATTGAAAAGCTGACAGGCATGGACGCAAAAGAACAAGTAAAAACTTTTATTGCACTTGCTCAATTAGCAGGGCACCCCGTAATTTATGACATTTTGCCACAGACAGGAAGATTTTCAAAAGCGGTTTTGGCAAATCCAGAAATAGCAAGATGGTTTGACATTAATTTCTTAAACAAAGAACTTGAAGCGAATATCGAACGTATTGCCAAAAACATGCCTGAATCTTTTGACGATGAAGACGTTGAACTTGTAAAAAATATTTACAGAGATTCTCAAAACGGCTCAACAGGCGATTTGAGCTCTCATTTCAAAAATATTTATGACACTTTTGATAGTTTGATGACAGAGGCTAAAAAGAATCTGTCCAACGCTATGATGAAACGTGATAATCAAATTAAATTACAAAAAAGAGCACGTGAAATCGTTGCACAAGTTCACGACTTTAAGCCTAATCAAAAATTAACAGAAGACGATATTACAAAACAAATAGACACTATTCAAGAACTTATGAAAGAAGGTTTGTGGCCGGCTCCCGGAGGTGCTTGGTGTTCTGCCGGAGTTCCAATTTACGACAAAATGAGCGAATGTGGCGGATATCCGACATTTAAGCATTACGACTATAAAGGCGAAGACGTTACAAGTTTTGCAAACCTTGATTGCCAAACTCCATATTATTTTGCATTTTTAGAAAACGGAGCTTTGAACAAACCTGTTATCGAATATTTCGTAAACTATATGGTTAAATTACAGGCAGAATACAATTTTGACGGTTTTAGAGTAGACCATATCGACCACATTGTTGACAAAGTTTCAGAAAATCATGGACGTCCTATAAGCTACCGAGCTCCCCGTGTTGTTTTGGGCAAACTTAACCGAACTATGAAAAACAAAATTCCATATTTTGGCACTCTTGCAGAATACATGCTTTGGGAAGATTTCTTGAAAGAATACCACAAGGATATGAGCTTTGACCTTTTATGGGGAAATGACATCGTTTCTCAGTCAGAAAAAACTCCTGAAAAAATTATGGAAGATAATCAACACCTTGCAAATTACAACGTAAATTATAAAAAAGGCGAAAAATTATCTA
>CAKUZO010000006.1 GCA_934717895.1 uncultured Candidatus Melainabacteria bacterium
GGCTCAAGCATTGTGAGCCTCTTTTTAATTGTGTCTTATAAGTTTATTTAAAAGCGAAAGTCATATCAGCTTCTACGCAAACTTTTCCATCAACTTTTCCTACACCGTGAGCTTTACAGATAGGACCTTTAATTTTTTGGACTTCTACTTCCATATCAAATCTATCACCAGGTCTTACGATGTTTTTAAATCTTACACCGTCAACTCCTGCGTAAAGTGTCAATCTGCCTTTGTATTCAGGCATTGACATCAAGATAGGTGCTGAACATTGTGCCATTGCTTCTAATTGCAATACCCCAGGCATAATTGGGTTGTTAGGGAAGTGACCTTGGAAGAATTGTTCATTCATAGTCATATTTTTGTACCCTTTTGCGTATTTGCCCGGAACGCATTCTGTAATTCTGTCTACAAGTAAGAATGGGTAACGGTGTGGAATCATTTCCATAATTTGCATCGTATCAAATTGCAATACTTGTTGTTCTTCTGTCATGTTGTTCTCCTTTTTTTATAAAGTGAAAAGTGAAAAGTGAGAAGTGAAAAGGCCGTTTCATTCGCTTCGCTCATTAAAAAATTTTTGTGCGATAGCACCTAAATGGATATTTCACGTTTCACGTTTCACTTCTCACTCCTTTATTTACTTTCAACTAATTTCCCTTTTAACATCTTTGCCACTTTCACGTGGACGGCGTGTCCTGCCTCTTTAACTAAAATCTGACATTTCAGATTTAGCGGATTTACACCTGTCAAATACAAATCTCCGATTAAGTCTAAAATCTTATGCTTAACAGGCTCATTTTGCGAACGCAAATCTGATGTAAAACCAACATCTTTCAACCCCAAAGTGTTTTCTAATGTTACACCTTGTGCAAATCCAAGCATCTGGAACTTTTTCAAATCTTTATAAAAACCGAAAGTTCTTGCCTCAATGATTTCCTGTTTTGTTTTTGGATTATAAGCTTCCCAACGTCTTGTCAAATCAGGGTGATCATAGTTTACGGCATAAGAAATATAAAGATCATCTGATGGTAAAATTACTAAACTTGTTTTTCCGTTCAAGTAATAAACCGGTTCAGAAACCGTATATTTCTTAGGTTTTGAAAAGATATGTTTTTCAATCCCTGCTTTTTCAAAAAGTTCAACCCATTGTTTTGAACTTCCGTCTAGTGCCGGAACTTCTTCTTCGTCCATATAAATATTTATACTGTCAATTCCGCAAAACGCAAGGGCAGCCGTCAAGTGTTCGGTTAACATTGCTTTCGCTTTTTTGTTGTTTGCATCACCCAAAACAACGCAATGATCTGTCGCCAATACGTTATCTGCACAAGCTTCAAATGGTTTATTGTCTTTTATAAAGTATTTAATTTTCCCTTCTTTTGAAGGTTCAAATCTTACTGTGCAAGGTTTATTTTTCATTAAGCCATAGCCGGTGATTTGGGTTGGTTTTAAAAGTGTGGTCATGATGATTAATTAAGTGAAAAGTGAAAGGTGAGAGGTGAGAAGTCCTTTACAGTGCTACGCACCAAAGTTATTATTGAGGAAGCAAACGAAATGGTCTTTTCACGTTTCACTTCTCACTTTTCACTATATTTTATTCCTTTCCTATATTATCTTCAAACTCTTTCAACAACGGTTCATATTTTCTGAACTTAGCAAAGATTTCTTGTGCATCTTTCATTGTTTTCAATTGTTTGATAAAGTCTTTTCTTGGCATTGCCGGAATACCGATAATGATTGATTTTTCAGGGAATGATTTTGTAACCCCTGCTTTTGCTGTAACGATTGAATCAGATCCGATTTCAATGTGATCTGCAAGACCTGCTTGACCTGCAATTACAACTCTGTCGCCGATTACACAGCTACCTGCAATACCTACTTGTGAAACAATTAAACAGCCTTCGCCAACTTTACAATTGTGACCAATCATTACAAGGTCGTCGATTTTTGTATTGTCGCCGATAGTTGTATTTTCAATTGTTCCTCTGTCAATAGCAGTATTCGCTCCGATTTCTACGTTGTTTCCGATTACAACAGCACCGATTGACGGAATTTTAAAGATAACGTGTTTTGAATTTGTTTCTTTAATTTCGCCATCTTTTCTAGCTTGTTCAATGTTGTCAGGATTTTCTGTAACGAAGCTGAAACCGTCAGCACCAAGTGATACACCATGGTGTAAAATTACGTCGTTACCGACTTGAACTCTGTCACCGATATTTACGCCAGCGTGGAAGAAACAATTTTTACCAATTTTTACGCCACCACCGATATATGAATTTGCAGCAATTTTTGTTCCGTCACCGATTACTGCATCGTGAGAAACAACAACATTTGCACCGATTTCAACGTTTTCACCTAACTTTGCAGTCGGATCAATAACAGCTGTCGGGTGAACACCTTTGTAAACAACAGGTGCTACATAGAAAAGGTTCAACAATTTCATCATTGCAAGACGAGGTCTTTCAACTTCGATAGTTGTAAACCCATCGATTTGTACTCCCAAAGGTACAAGTGCAGCTTTGGCTTTTGATTTTGCAAGGTTAGCAATTTCTTCTTCGCCCAAAGCAAGTGCTAAAGTATTTTCATCAGACAATAAAGGTGGTGCAATTTGAGAAATTTTTGCATCTTCAACCTTTGTCAACATACCGCCTACGATATGTGTGATTTCTTCTAATGTGAATGTTGCCATTTTATGTTCTCCTTATTTTTATATTTAGTGAAACGTGAAACGTGAAAAGTGAAAAGTCCGTTACATAAGTTAAATTTGTTTATTCTTTAAATATTTTGTTAAACCTAATAACATTTTTTTTACTTCTTCCAATTTATTAATTAGTTCATTTGCATTTTCCATATATTTAAGTTTTTCAGATATAATTAATTGAGTCTGTAATTCTGCAATTGAGCCTATAGAAATACTTATAAACTTAAGTGTATCATTGTCAGAAAATCTTGCACAACCCTCTGCAATATTTGATGCTATTGAAACAGCACTTCTTCTCATCTGATTTGTTAATCCATAAATTTCAGATTGAGGAAATTTGTCAGTAAGTTTATATATCTCTGTTACAATATTAATTGATTTTTTCCAAGCGTCTAAATCTTCATGTCGCATGTTGTATCCTTTTATAAGTGTCCAGTTTTTGAAATGGTCTTTTCACATTTCACTTCTCACTTTTCACTTCTATTTATTTTGCATTTTCCTAATGACATTCGTTGTCGATTTCCCTTCTACAAACTTTATAAACTCTACTCGTGTGCCATTTTTTCGCATAATATCTGCTTCCGGTAAAGTTTCCATTGTGTAATCTGCACCTTTTGTGTAAACATCAGGTTTTATTTCATCTAAAAGATTTCTAGGACTGTCTTCATCAAATAATACCACATAGTTCACACATTTCAAAGCACTTAACAATTCTGCTCTGTCATTTTCGTTGTTAATCGGACGTGTTGGCCCTTTTATGCTTTTTACAGACTTGTCCGAATTTAACAATACTATCGAAAAATCCGCAAATGCTTTTGTCGCTTCAAGATATCTCACATGCCCAACATGCAAAATATCAAAACAGCCATTTGTACAAACTACTGTTTTCCCTGAGTGATGAATAATATCAACTAACGCCTTAATATCTTCTCTATTTACTAACATAATCCCTTTATCCTTAGTCAAATTTTACCAAAAACAAGCTATATTTTAGCTAAAAGTTACCTTTTGTTAAGATAAGAGCCCAAGGAATTCCTTGGGCTTTATATTTTTTATATTTCCGTAAAAAAATGTCTTTCTTTGGAAACCAAAGTTTTTGGGTTAACAAAATCTTTTAACCAACCGGGAAGCTTCTTAAACACGCGCGGAGTGGTTTCTTTGTTGTACGGAGAAACTTTCATTGCCAAACGTTCTTTCATCAACAAACTTGCTGATGCCTCTGTCGGATTGTGACTGACAATTTGCGGAAAGCCTTTTTGTATTGGCGTAATTGTTAATTTTTTTATATCCATAAGTTAGTATAACCCCATTTCTATTACTTTTTGACAAATACGAACAGTGTTAAGAGCAGCACCAATTCTAAGATTGTCTGCCACACACCACAGTGAAATACCGTTTTTAAACGCTAAATTTTTTCTAATCCTTCCGACAAAGACCGGATCAACTCCTGATGCGTCACGAGTCGTCGGATACTCCATATTTTCAGGATTATCAATTACTTTCAAGCCGAATGAGTTTTTCAAAATTTCTCTTGCTTCATCAGGAGTCATTTCGTTTTCAAACTCAATGTCCACAGCCTCTGAATGCCCGTTATATACAGGAACACGAGCGGCTGTACAAGATATCGGTAAATCTTCTGCCAAATGAAGAATTTTCTTTGTTTCGTTTACAACTTTCATTTCTTCTTTTGTGTAGCCATTTTCACAGAAAACGTCGATTTGCGGAATTACGTTGAAAGCAATCGGTTTTGCAAATTTTTTGTTTTCAAAATCTTTACCTTCAAGTCTTGCTTTTGTATTTTCCGTCAATTCATTAATTGCCGCTAAACCAGCACCTGATACGGCTTGATAAGTTGAAACGATTAATCTTTTTATCGGATTTTTGTCTAATAGAGGTTTTAAAACTAACATCAATTGAGATGTTGAACAGTTTGGATTTGCAATAATTCCCTTGTGTTTGCGTAAATCTTCGTCGTTTACATAAGCAATAACCAAAGGAACATCTTTTTCCATTCTGAAAGCTGATGAGTTGTCGATTAAGACTCCACCACGTTTTACAATTTCAGGAGCAAATTTTTGGGAAGTTGAACCGCCCGCTGATGCAAGAACGATATTTACACCGTCAAAACTTTCCGGTTTTGCTTCTTCTACGGTGTAGGTTTTGCCCTGAAATTCAAGTTTGGTGCCTGCTGATTTTGCACTTGATAAAAACTTAATTTCGTTGAAATCGATTTTTAATTCGTCAATAATCTTTGTGATTTCTCTACCTACAACACCTGTTGCACCGAGAATTGCAATGTTTGGTTTTCTCATTTACTACCCCTTATAAAAATTTGATACAGGACAATTGTAGCACAAAAAGTAAAATTTCAACAATAAAAAGAATTTTGTGTTAAGATATTTTCAGGAGAAAGGTGGTCATTTTGAAAATTCAGTGTCCTGCAAAAGTAAATTTAAGTTTAAAGATATTAGATAAGCGTCCCGATGGGTTTCACAATATTGAAAGCATTATGCAATCGGTTAGCCTGTATGACTATTTGTATATTTCCGTAAAACCTTATAAATATACAGAAATATTGTTGGCAGGAAATACTGTTGCAATTCCTTATAATGAGAAAAATTTAGTTTATAAGGCAGCAGAAATTTTTATGAACTTCACAAAACTTCCGCCACATAGAATTAATATTTATATCGAAAAAAGAATTCCTATTTCTGCCGGACTTGCCGGAGGAAGTTCTGATGCAGCAGGTGCAATGTTCGGATTAAATAGAATATTTGGTGAGCCGCTAACACATGAAAGGGTTCACCAGTTATGTTCTTTCTTAGGTTCAGATTTAAACTTCTGTTTAGAAGGCGGGTGTATCGCCGTTAGAGGCAGAGGAGAAATTTTACATAAATTGCCTTACCAAAAAGCCAAAATATCCCTTATTAAACCGGAACGACTTGGAATTAGCGCCAGAGATGCTTATAATGCTTTTTCAAGGAAACGAGAACTGGGCATCAAATGCTCGTTTGGCAAAATGGACAAGTTTGATAATGACTTGGAATGGGCTTTAATCGACGATTATCCCGAACTTCAAAAGATTAAAAAGAAGTACTCAAAATCTGTTATGTCCGGTTCAGGTTCTGCATATTTTGCTATAAATACGAAATTTAAACCAATGGACGGCTATTGGATTGAAAACGACTTGTTAACAACAGACAGAGGTGTTTGCGAAGTCGAAGATGATTTGGCTTTATAGCACTGAAAAATCTTAAACCGAATAATCTATCCCATGTTTTTGGAACAAACCATTAAAAAACTCTCTATTTTCAAGGATTTTTTCGTCTGTAAGCGTCATTTGCATAGTCCAATTCATGGAGTGTTTTTTTAAAACTTCGGCTGAAATCTCACTTGCATTCTGTGGATTTGCCAGAACTGCTTTATTTTTTTCTGCCAAAACTTGTTTTGTATAAGCTGTAAGAAGTTGATTTGCATCTTTCGAAAGAGCCCGTTGCTCCTTGCCCGAGTGAGTATTTTCAATTTTGACAAGAAGTTTTTGAGCCTCTTTTGACAAATCCTCAAAAGCTGTATCACTAGCAACACATTTTAAAAGCCTGTTACGTTCATCAAAAATGGTTACAGTTGGCTCAAACTTATATTTTGAATGGAAAAAGATTGCAGAATCTTTTGAAACAATATCAAGTTTTTTAATCCCATTTTCCATCATTTCAATAATACTGCCAAGTCTTAATATTTCTCCTATTCCGGTACCTTTTTTGCGTAATTCCGGTTTTGTCGCAATGTATAATCCGGAAATATGATCTGAGTTTTCAAACATAGCAAAATGTTCATGCCCCAAAACTTCCCCAAACTCATCTTTTAGTTCTGAAAGGAATTTATACCCTTCGGCATCAGAGTCCTCTATAATATCAAACTTTAACTTGCCCATTTTGTTTTCAGGCACAATAAACGAACATAGTTTTCGCGTATCTAGCGGTTTGTATTCATAAATTATCGGTTTAAAAGTTTTTATCGGACGCATCATAATTGATTAAAAAACAAAAAAATAAATTTTTGCTACCTAAAAATTAAAATTTTATAGTAAAATAAAGTTATGAAGAAAAATATAGTATTAATTGGTATGATGGGTTGCGGAAAGACGACTGCCGGCGACGAACTGAGCAGAGAGCTCCCAGATTACAAATATTTTGATATAGATGCAGAAATTGAAAAAAGCACACAGAAAAAAATATCGGAAATTTTTCTAAAACATGGTGAACCGTTTTTCAGAATGCTGGAAACCGAAAAAGTGAGGCTTTTTTGTAATGGAGAAAAAGCAATTATTTCAGCAGGCGGCGGAGCTTTTGAGAGTGAAGAAAATCGAGAAATTATGTTAAAAACATCGTACGTAATTTACCTCAAAGCTACACCACAAGAAATATACAGCCGTATAAAATCGGAAGTTGAAGCAGAAACGAACAGGCATGGGGTAATCGGTCGAAAAAGACCACTCTTAAAGAAAAATTTTTCAATCGAAAAAATTTCAAGTATTATGCAAATGCGAGAAACAAATTATCTTAAAGCCGATATTACTATTGATACAACCGGAAAAAATCCCTATGAAGTCGTAAAAGAGATTCTTGGAGCAATAAATGGTTAGTTTGTTCGAAAATATTAAATCTGAAAATAAAATATGTCCGATTATTATTGAAAATGAAGATGTAGCAGCGTTTTCAAAGAAAATCTTTGGTTGCACCGAAGGACGAAAATATCTTGTCGTAATTTCCCAAAAAGTTGAAAAATTGTATGGAAAAATTCTTAATATTCCACGAGAAAATAAGTTCATTTTAAAAGACGGTGAAAAACAGAAAAATTTCAAAAACTACCAAAAAATTCTCGAATATGCGCTAAAAATGGGGTTAACCAGAAAAGATGTTATAATCGCAATCGGGGGTGGAGTTGTTGGCGATATCACCGGATTTGTGGCTTCTACATATATGCGAGGGATTGATTACGTTCAAGTTCCAACCACTTTACTCGCTTGTGTTGACAGTTCTGTCGGTGGAAAAACGGCAATTGATACAAAGTTTGGCAAAAATCTGGTGGGAACATTTTACCAACCTAAAATCACCTTGATTAATCCGATGTTTTTGAAAACACTTGATGACAGGCAGTTTAAGACCGGCATGGGAGAAGTTGTAAAATATTCTTTTATCGAAAAAAGTTGCAAGTGCGATGATGAGCTGAATTTAACGAATTTTTTGTCTGAAAAATTCACTGAAATTCTGGAAAGAAATGAAAAAGACCTTTTAAAACTTATCGAAATCTGTATAAGGTTGAAGATTTCAGTTGTTGAAAAAGACGAAAAAGAAGGTGGATTACGTCGGATTTTGAATTTTGGGCACACATACGGGCATGCCATTGAAAAAGCAACAAAATATAAAAAATATACCCATGGAGAAGCAGTTGTTGAGGGCATGAAATTTGCGTTTACACTTGCTTTGAAAAAAAATTTAATCGACAAAAACTATAAATTTTTGGCAGAAGATGTTATTAAAAAATATGAATTCAAGACCGTTAAGGCGTTTGACTTAAACAAAATGATTGAATACATGCAAATGGATAAAAAAGCCAATTCGCATGGAATTGTATTTGTGCTGCCAACTGATTATTCGACTGTTGAAATGTTTGAATTTACACCGACAGAAATTTTGACTTTATTAGGCTAATTTATACGTGTTTGTGGCAATATGCACAATAATTTATTAATTATATCCATAAAAAAAAATCCCCTTTCAGAGGGGATTAAAAATTCACACTTTAACCTACTAATTTCTTCTACTTTTTTCTACCAAATATGAGGAATCATTAATTAAAAATCTTTTATGCAGCTTTTTTAACAGCCGGCTTTTTCAAATATTGTTCAGGGCTATAACCTGCGGCTTTAAGAGCTTCTGCCAATTCACTATAATCAGAACCATAATAGTCTTTGCCTTTAATTCTAACTTTGAATTGTCCGTCTTTGTATTCAACTTTATCAGAAATTTCAGCAGATTCGTCGTCTAAAACCTCACGTAAATCGGTTTTAAATTGATTTTTAGCATTTGTTTCTTTTTTTACTGCTTCTGCTTTTGTTTTTTGTTCTGCTTTAGCTTTTTCGTTAGCCTCTTTACGTTTTGCATTATCTGCTTCTACTCTTTGTTTTGCTTCAACTTTTGCAGATTCTGTTTTAACTTTTTCATAAAGAGCATTTACTGCTATACAAATTTTGTCATCATCACGCCAGCTCCAAAGACCGAAGCCTGCTTTCCAATCACCGGTGCTTTTTGTTGCATCAAGAGCAGCTGAAACTTCTGAACTTACGTCAATTCCTAATTCAAGAGCTTTTGCTTCAAGAGCTGTAATTAAGATTTTTGCGATTGTTTCTTTTTCTTCGCCTTCGCAATCATTCATCAAAGAACCGATAAGTCCGTATTTACCATCGTCACCACCGTTATAAGGAGCTTTTCCTTTTTTATTAGTATTCCAAGTATCGAATAATTGAAGAACATTGTCTTTATTGATTTTTTCTGTCAATGTTGTTTTCAATTCATCAAATTTAGTACCTGCACCTCTGATATAGCCATCAATATCATCAGTAATTCTTACCATTGCGGCTTTTTCAGCTGCTTTTTCTTTTGCTGTTTTTTCAGCAGGAGCAGTAGCTGAATCTGTTGAACTACTACCTTTACCATCAGTTGATTCAGATTCACTTGCTTTTGAGTTTCCATCTTGAATTTCTTTTGATATTTTTTCGCCTGTTTCTTGAGCGTCTTTTACGATTTTAGAAATTGCATCTTGAACATTTTTAATATCATTATTATTTACATTTTGTTTGTTATTGATATTTACAATTTCTTGTTTTATAGTATTAATTCTATTTAAAAGTGTTTGTAACTTTGATTTTTGAGCATCTGTCAATTTATCATAATTCATCATACTTTGAATTTGAGATTCAAGACCAGCCAAATTCGAAGCAAAACCTGCAAGTCTGCATTTTAAACCATCAGACAAGCCTGCTTGTCCGGCAGCTTCAATACCAGCTTGTGCTTGAAGTTGTTGACGAGGATCACAACCTGTCAAATTTGTACCCAACATAAGAGGGTTTGCCCAAAGAGAGCTGTATGGATTTGTTATTGCCTGAGCCCCGTTATAAGTACAATCAGAATATCCATCAACATAAGATGAAAAATATGGTTGAGTAACACCATCAAATTTAGTTGTATTTAATTTGTTTCCTAATCCGTAAAGTGATGCGAAATTAATCATATCTTTATCCCCTGTGTGAATTTTATTCCCCGTACTTATATAAAGAATTTTCGCTCACAAAAATTGCGTATAAAAGGTATACAAAATTAATACAAACCTGCAAAAGCCTTGCCATTCTAGTCTTTTATATACTTAACATTGCTTAACAAACTAATAATATCATCTCTTGTAATCAAAGGATTAATCTCTTTTATGCTAACAATTGACGAGGTATCAACGGTTTCTTTAAAGATTTTTTCCAACAAATTCTTATTAAAGTCGTACAAAATCGAGCCGTGTTGCAGAATATAGCCTTCTTTACGGAATTGTGCAGAACCAATGAGTTTACGTCCATGCCAGCACAAATCCGCACCTGTCGAAACAAGCATGCAATAATCCTTATGCCCCTGAACTTTTCTTGTTCCGCCAAAATCAAGTTCAATCCCGATTTGTTTAAACGCGTCAATCAGGATTTGAGAAATTTCTTTATAAGACTCAACAACATTTTGACCGTTTTTCAAAGCAGTTACAGGGCAAACATAGCTATATGTAATTTCATCATCATGCAAAAGCGCTCTACCGCCTGTCAAACGCCGTACAACATCAATTCCGTTAGCCGCCAAAAATTTTTCATCAACAAAGTCAGATTTCTGGTTTCTACCCAATGAAACACAAGCAGGCGACCAGCCATAGAGCCTAAAAACAGGTTCTTTTGTCTGGGTTTTAATCGCATTTTCAAGCAAGTCGCTATCTATCTGCATATTTAGTTTTCCGGTGTTGGTTGTGTATGGTTTGAACATGGTTGATGATGAGTGAAAAGTGAAAGGGGAAAGGTGAGAAGTGAAAAGTGAAAAGACCATATAGCTCACTTCGTTCGAAAATATATTTTGTTGCGTAGCAACTGTAACGGACTTTTCACTTTTCACCTTTCACTTCTCTCTTCTCTCTTCTCACTTCTCACTCCCTTCCCTTTCCTTCAAATCCTTCTCAAACTGTGCGAAAGTTTCGTTTCCGACGAATTGTTCCAGTGCGGCACGCTTTGCGTAAAAATCCGAACGTGCCTTCATCTGATTGTCCAAAGCTGTTCTGTAATACGCATCGGTCGTCAAAATCACCTCACGTGACATATTTTGCGACAAGTCGTAATTCTTTTTGCGTTCAGCCGTAATATTCTCAATCATTTTAAGTTTTTTGCGTGCAGTCATATAATTATAATACAAGTCCACTGTTCGCTGTTGCAAATCCTCAATTTTGCGCACAAGAATAATCATATCCGCATCAGTTACTTTTGTATATTTATAATTAAGCGCCTTTGTATCTTGCGACATAATTCCTAAAATATTACCGCCAATCAAGGAACCGCCTGCCAAAACAGGATTTCCCATGCCGGCACCGACAAGAGTTGACATACTCGCAATTGTTGTTAGAACTTTTTTTACTGATTTTTCGTCCGGCTTGTCCTCATCAGGGTTTGAAAGTTTGTACAGTGCAAAATTTATCGTATCACTTTGCGACGCTGCACCTTGCCACAAAACCGACAAGTCGCCAACCATATCCTCCTGATCAAGTTCCAAATCTGCTGCAACTTCTTTGGAAATCTGTTTTATACTCAAATCCGCAAACGTCAAATCTGTCGCATCAAACTGTTCCGCATCGCGTTTTACGTATTCCTGATGAATTTTATTTTCAGCCTTTGCTTCCGTATATTCTTTTTCAGGCTCCTCTGAGAGTCCGGCTCTATAAGCCGGAGGCTTTGGCATAGTAACATCTTTTAATTCAATTGCGGACACCGGTAAAATAAAATTCAAAGCCAAGGCAATTACGAATAATTTCTTCATTTTCCCACCGCCTTTTCTCCAACCAATGTCGAATTATAATTGAACTGATACAAATTCAACTTATCCACAACCTTTTTTCCTGCAAGCCTTTGAAGCTCCAAGTGGTATTTCTTTGCGCTTTCCATATAATAAAACTCTTCAACCCTCATATTGTCATACAAAGCAGAAGAAATCGTAATTTCCATCAAATCCTCATCATCAAGGGCTTTGGCGTAATTTTTGTTATAAAGCAAAAGTCTTTGACGAGTTTCTTTCAACTGAGAAAGCGAACTTTTGTAATTGTAATACGCCGTAATAATCTTGTCCTGCAAGTTTTCTACGAGCCCCGCAAGCTCAATCAGCTCAGTATCAGTCAGGGGGATTTCCGTCGGCATATTTTTGCGGTTAATCAAGTTTTGCGCAAGTCTACCGGCAGCAAAAGCAGAAGACTGCGTTAAATAATCCGCCCCAATCAATGACGGCGCAAAAGAAGCCCCCGCAACAACCGCCGAAAGAGTTTTTGCCATCAAAGAAGAGTGTATTCGACGTTGACTTTCAGGAGTCGAAAGCTTTTTCAAAGCAAATCCGATAACCTGATTATTTTCAACAGTCCCCTTCCAAAGATTTTCAATATCTTCAAGATCCTTGTCTTTTTGAAGTTTTACTAATTCTTGCAAAACCTGTTCGTCGTTTACAAGAAGAGATTGTTTTGGGGAAATATCAGCTTTGGGTAACTCAATTTTATGCGCCTCAACTCCACCGAGCGAAACCTCGTCCGCAAGCACAGGTATACCTAATAAAACTATTAATATCCCAACCAAATACTTTTTCATAACAAATTTATAACACAAGAAAAATAATAAATCCAATGATTGATAAAGTCTACATCAAACGGACGTTATCCAACTCAAAAAAAAACTTTATTATAGAGTAGAAGGAAGGTTAAAATTGAGTTCTAATACAAAATTGTGTACGAACCCCGTACAAAACACGTTTTATAAAAAAGCAAACGCACTATGCCAAGAAAAATTGTATAAAGAAGCCGTCGCATGTTACTTAAACGCAATTCTGATAGATAGAAACAGCGCCGAAAGCTACTTTGGGCTTGGAATTTGCTATAAAAATTTAAAAAATTACGCAAAAGCCATCGAATGCCTTGACAAAGCAGGCGAAATCAAGCCTGACAGCTATAAAACATTCTTTGAACTCGGAGTTTGCCACCTTCTTGAAGAAAACATTTGCGGCGCAATAAAAAACTTTGTTCGCGCAATCCAAATTAACCCTGATAATCCTGATGCAATCTTACAACTCGGACTTTCTCACGAATTGTGCGAAGAATACGATCTTGCACTTATGATTTATCAAAAATTAATCGAAAATTCACCTGAATTCATAAAAGCGTACGACCACAAATCCGCACTACTGATGAAACTCGAAAGATATCAAGAAGCCTCAACCGTGCTTTATCAGATGATTAAGATTAATCCAAACTACTACAAAGCTTTTGCAGGAATTGGAGTTTGTCTTGACAAACTCGGCAAGAAAGTTGAAGCACAGAGATTTTACAGAAGATTTTTGAATGCTAAACCCGTTTCCTTCAACTCAGAATTTATCAAAAAAAGGTTCGCAAAAATTAAAACAAAAAAAGTCGCAACCTCATACATGACTCTTTGCAAATAAAATTTAAGTTTTCGTGAGAAATTTTCTTGTAGATAAAAAGTTTTCATGCTAGCATTAACCTTGTAAATTACAAACGAAAAAAGAGGTAAAAATATGCAAGCCCGTAGAGCAGCAAGAGAATTAGCATTTATACTATTTTCTCAATTTGATAAAAAAATTACAAATTATTCAAGAGAAGATTTGCAAGATATTATTCTTAAATCAGTTAGAATTTTGACAAGCAGCGCAACAGACGAATTGAAAATCGCACTTGGAGCACTTGTTTCAATGAGAGATCAAATCGAAAACTATGAAGCTGATGCCGAAGAAAATTTAAGAAGACCTATCGGTGCCGCAAATATTCCTGTTCCAATCCCTATGACATCAGATATGACAGGCAGAATTAACGAAATGATTAATATCGCCGAAAAATCAATGTTGGCTTTGGAAATCGCTGAATTCACAACACTTAATTCTCAACACGATGTAAAAAATTACGCAATCCAAATCGCCGACTACTTCCAAAAAAATCACGAAGAAGTAGACGAAATTATCCAAAAATATGCGAAAAATTGGGATTTAGGACGTCTTGTAAAAATGGACAAAGACATTTTGCGTATCGCAATTGTTGAACTTTTGTACATCAAAGATGCTCCGATGAAAGTTGTTGTTGACGAAGCACTTGAACTTGCTAAAAAATACTCAACAGAAGACAGTGCCGCATTTATCAACGGTGTTTTGGCAAAAGTAATCGTTGATTATGGGGTTAATTAGAGGATTATAAAAGACGATAAGACGATAAGACGATATGTTCATTACAGTTGCTACGCAACAAAATATATTTTCGAACGAAGTGAGCTATATGAACTTATTCACTTATTAACTTATCGCCTTATTCACTTCCCATTAAGGAAAAATATGTTCGGATTTTTTAAAGATAAATTTAATAACCTGAAAGAAACTGTTTCCAACACAGCCCAAATGCTTGTTGGAAATGTTGTTAATACAGTCGGCGAGGAAGAAGAATTTTCAGAATTCGTACTTGATGATATGGAAGACACTTTGATTTCGGCAGATTTAGGCGTAAATTATGCCGTTGAACTTGTCGACAAACTTAGAAATCAGTCAAAAATTAAACCCGCTGATGTTAAAAATTATCTTAAAAATGAATTCTTGAACGTGTTGAAAACTGCCGGCGACAACTCTCTTGCGTATAAAGAAAACGAGTTGAACATCTATTTTATAACAGGTGTAAATGGTGCCGGAAAAACCACTCTTATCGGCAAGCTTGCATATAAATTTAAACAAGAAGGCAAACGAGTATTGATTGCCGCTGGCGATACCTTCCGTGCCGCTGCCGAAGAACAGCTTGATATTTGGTCAAAACGTGCCGGAGCCGAAATCATTCGCCGAGATAAAGCTGATCCCGCATCAATCGTGTTTGAGGCTATCGAAAAAGGTCAAAAGGAAGGCTTTGACGTAATTTTAGTCGATACAGCAGGTCGACTTCAAAACAAATTCAACCTTATGGAAGAGTTGAAAAAAATTAAATCCGTTATCGACAAAAAAGCGCCTGATGCTTTGCGTGAATGTATTTTGGTAATCGACGCCAACACAGGACAAAACGGCTTGCAACAGGCAAAAGTTTTCACAGAAGCAGTAAATGTCACATCTGTTGCCCTCACAAAACTCGATGGTTCAGCAAAAGGTGCAATTGTGCTTGCGATTGCCAAGGAAATGAAATTACCTGTAAAACTCGTCGGTGTGGGCGAAAAAATGGAAGATTTAAAAGTATTTAATTCGGAAGAATTTATTGAAGCTTTGTTTAATTAATCGACAAAGATAGTGAGGGCTGGCGATTTGAGCAAATACAAAACTTTAAAAACAGCAAAAACAAAATTGGGAAATGAAATCAAATTAATTGGGAATTCCGATTTCCCCTCAAACATGCCTGTATCACTTGTCATAGGAGTTTTTCATGGTGACGAACCACAAGGAAAATTCTTGATTGAAGAATATTTAAAAAAACATTCTTCACCCCCCACCTCGAAATCAGGGGGTAAGAAAACAAACAACCTCTTATTTATTCCCTGTCTAAACCCTGATGGAATGCAGCTCGGACAACGAACAAACGCAAACGGAGTTGACTTAAACAGAAATTTCCCGACAAAAAACTGGGGGAAAAATCTTGGTGACAACGCAACTTGTGACGATGAAAAATCGGCGTATTACGGCGGTATATCTGCCGGAAGCGAGATTGAAACACAGTTTCTCATTGATACTATTGAAGAATTTAAACCACAAACAATACTTACACTCCATGCGCCTTACAAAGTTGTCAACTATGACGGCCCTGCAAAAGAGCTTGCAGAAAAGATTTCAGCCATAATAAATTATCCGGTTGAAGCAAGTATTGGCTACCCGACTCCGGGAAGCTTTGGAACTTATGCTGGTGTAGAAAGACAGATTTCGACAATAACATTAGAGTTAGACGAAATCTGCCCTGTTCAAGATTTAATCAAGCCTGTGCATGAAATTTTTGATGAACTTTTGTAAAGAAGTTTTCAGTTTAGCGCAATTTTGCCATATAAAAATTTTTTATACTCATGTACACGAGAGTATAGAAAAGGAGATATTACTATGGGTGTTGAACAAGTGAGCAATACAAGACCAGCTGTTAAAACAAATGGTGTAACAGTATCTGGAGAAAATGGTGCTAAATTAAGCAAACCGGAAGAACAACTTGCAAAATTATTGTCAAATATTGATAGCAAAGCAGGACTTTCAAAAACAGATATAGATAAATTAAAAAAGATGCCTATCAATAAACAAATTGAGTACATCAATAACAAGTTAAAAGCAGCCGGTTCTAATTACAAAATCGCGAACGTTTATGATACTGAAAGTGGAGATACCACAAAAGGCATAAATTATACAAAAAATGGAGCTTTCTTTAATATTTCAGTTGGCGGCAAAACAATTGTAAGCGATGCTCAAAAAGGCACAGGACATCTGAGCGTAAAATGGTAATTGCCCAACAAGACAATTAATAATTATCAGCACCTCGTTTTTGTTGTATAATATACACAGAAATGAGGTGCTTTTATGAAATTACATAATTCTTATACAAACAAAGTTGAAGAGTTCACACCAATTGACGGAAACAAAGTCAAAATGTACGTTTGCGGCCCAACCGTTTATGACAACGCACACTTGGGACACGCAAGATGTTACATTACTTGGGACGTTTTGTATAGGTATTTGAAATTCAAAGGCTATGACGTTACTTATTGCCGCAACGTAACCGACGTTGACGACAAAATCCTTAAAAAAGCCGAAAAAGAAGGGAAAACACCTGAACAAGTTTCTCAATACTGGTACAAACAGTTTGAAAACTCAATGAAAGCACTTAATACTCTTAAACCAGACATAGAACCTTTCGCCACAAAAACTTTGGGCGAAATGATTTCTATCGTAAAAGATTTAATCGCAAAAGGCTACGCCTACGAAGCTGACGGAGATGTTTATTTCAGAGTAAAAAAATTCCCTCAGTACGGGTATCTTTCAAAACAACCGATTGATCAACTTGAAAGCGGCGCAAGAATTGAAGTTGGCGAACACAAGGAAGATCCGCTAGACTTTGCACTTTGGAAAAAAGATGAAAAATTCGGCTACAAATCACCTTGGGGTGTAGGTCGCCCTGGTTGGCACATTGAATGTTCCGCAATGAGCCGTAAGTACTTAGGTAAAACAATCGATATTCACGCCGGCGGAGCAGATTTGATTTTCCCTCACCACGAAAACGAAATTGCCCAATCAGAATGTGCAAACGGTTGCAAGTTCGTAAACTACTGGCTACACAACGGTTTTGTAACTATTAACAAAGAAAAAATGTCAAAATCATTAGGAAACTTCCTAACAATTGACGATTTGTTGAAAAAATACGATGCAAACACAATCCGTTTCTTCATTTTGACAAACCATTACAGAATGCCTGTTGAATTCTCTGACGAAGCACTTTCATCAGCTCAGGCAGGTGTAAAAAGAATGCTTAACGCAAAACGCACAAAAATCAATGAAGATTTAGATATTACCCAAACAGAAGAGTACAAAGCTTTTGTAGACGCAATGGACGATGATTTGAACACATCAAAAGCGCTTGCTGTTCTTTTTGATTTGACAAACAAAGCTAACAAAGATGACAAAAACGCGTTCACAATCCTATTTAAACTCGCATCAGTTCTTGGATTTACGTTTGACAAACCGCAATTGAGCGAAGACGAATTGAAAAATGCAATAAGCCACGTATCAGAAGTTTTGGGCAAGGAATTTGCGACAATGGAAGATTTGATTGCATACCGTAAAGAAGCTCGTGAAGCTAAAAACTGGGATATTGCAGACAAAATCAGGGTTGCGCTTGACGAATGTGGTGTTGTATTAAAAGACACAAAAGATGGTACAACATACGAAGCAAAATAATTACAACTCACGACATTGCAATGGTTAGGGCAAAGTGAGTATTACAATTTTTCGATTTGTATACATTTCAAAATAAAAAAAGAAAAAGCTTGCCATTAGGCAAGCTTTTCATAATATATTTAAAACTAAATATCTTATTTTTCATCAAGTGCAGCAACACCTGGAAGTACTTTACCTTCGATAAATTCAAGAGAAGCACCACCACCTGTTGATACGTGAGTAAAGTCTTCTGCCTTGAAGTATTTCTTAGCAGCAGAAACTGAATCACCACCACCGATTACAGAAACTGCACCGGCTTTTGTTGCGTCTACAATTGCTTGCAATACAGCTTTTGTACCTTCTGCGAATTTAGGGTTTTCGAATGCGCCAACAGGTCCGTTCATCAAAATAGTTTTAGAATTTTTGATTACTTCTGCGAAAGCTTTTTGGCTGTCTGGACCAGCATCTACGCCTTCAAATCCGTCTGGAATTTCGTTGATAGAAACAATTTTGTTTGTACCGTTTCCTGAGAAGTCGTCAGCAGCCAAAACATCTGTTGCCATAACGATTTTAACACCTTTATCAGCAGCTTTCTTTTCGATAGCTTTTGCAACGTCCATTTGATCGTCTTCACAAATTGAGTTACCGATTTTTCCGCCGTTAGCTTTTACGAATGTATAAGCCATACCACCACCGATGATTAGGTTATCAACTTTGTCGATTAAGTTTTCCAAAACACCGATTTTAGAAGAAACTTTTGCACCGCCAACTACTGCTGTGAATGGACGAGTTGGGTTATCAAGTGCTTGTGATAGACATCTGATTTCTTTTTCCATCAACAAACCGGCAACAGCTGGTTTTAGGATATGAGCAACTTTTGCAGTTGAAGTGTGTTTTCTGTGAGCAGCACCGAAAGCGTCGTTTACATAGAAATCGCCAAGTTTAGCAAGTTCTTCTGCAAATGTCATGTCATCATCTTTTGCTTCTTCAGCTTTGTAGAAACGAATGTTTTCCAACAAAGCAACTTGTCCGTCTTTCAAAGCTTCCAATTCTTTGTCTGCGCCTTCGCCAACAGGTGATTTTACGAACAATACGTCTTCACCCAAAACTTTTGACATATATTTTGCAACAGGTTCAAGAGAAAATTCAGTTTTCCATTCTCCTTTTGGTCTGCCCAAGTGAGCCATAAGAATAATTTTTGCACCTTTTTCTTTCAAAGCTTTAATTGTAGGAACAATAGCTTGAATTCTTGTGTCATCTGTTACGTTGTGGTTTTCGTCAAGAGGAACGTTTACGTCAACTCTAACAAGAGCGCGTTTCCCTTTTACGTCACCTAAATCATTGATAGATTTTTTCATATTGTGTTCTCCTTCTTTCTATATCATTCGATATATTTCTAAGAACATAATACAAAAAACATGAAATTTGTAAAAGAGGTTGAAGAATTTTGTATTAACAAGATAAAAAATCGAATTAAAATTTGCAAATTGCAATATTCTTGCTAATTTTCAGAAAATAAGTTAAACTCAATTTATGGACGAAATTATAGAAAGATTAAAAGAAATAGGTTTAAACGAGTACCAATCAAAGGTTTATGTAGCTTTGTTAAAAAAATATCCTGCAACGGGTTATGAGATAAGCAAGCTTGCAAATATCCCTCAATCAAGGACTTATGACACCTTGAAAAGTTTGGAAAGCCTTAATATCGCACTTTCCTCAAACTCAAAACCTGTTACATATACTCCGATTAAACCCAAAGAATTGACTAAACGCTACAAACGTAAAATTGATTCAACGATTAATTTCTTAGAAAAAAAACTGCCGTCTGTGAAAGAAGAAGAATACACTGAGCCAATAATTGGTTTAAATGGGAAAACCAAGATTATTGATAAGATTATTGAAATCATCAAGGAAGCTAAAAAATCTATCTATATCGAACTTTGGGGGCAAGATTTTAAGTATGTGGAACAACATTTGCTTGATGCATACAACCGTGGACTTGATGTAAAAATCGTTAAGTTTGATAATTTTACATGCAATTTTGGGACTGTATTTGAACATTCAGGTGTTCCGATGCTGGAACATTATACGAGCGGAAAATTTGTTTTTCTTTCAGCAGATGATAATGAAGGACTTTTTGGAGTTACTCAACCGGCAAAAAACGGTATGCCAAATGTTATTTGGACAAAAAACCCGGAAGTTGTTTTCCTGATTAAAGCATTACTTGTACATGATATGTATATGATTGATATTTCGGACAACTTCCCAGAACAGTTAAGATATTTTTATGGTGCCGGTTTGAAAAAATTGCGAGATAAAATTTTACATTAATTTACTTTAAAAAATTTTTCAGGGGTGTATAATTAGTAAAAAGGTGGAGATTATAAAATAGCGGCAAGATAAATTAAAAACCGCAAGATGGTGGGAAAATGTACGGATATAGTTTTGAATTGATTACAGGGCCGATGAGTTGCGGCAAAACAGAAGAACTTTTAAGACGTGTAAGACGTTCAATTATTGCAAAGAGAAAAGTTAAGGTGATTTCGCCGGAAGTTGATACACGCGCAAAAGGTGATTATATTGAATCAAGAAACGGTCTGTGGCTTGATGCGATTAAGGTTAAGCACGCTATTCAAATTATGAGTGTTGTAAAACCAGAAGATGAAGTTATCGCAATTGATGAACTTCAATTTTTTGATTCAAACATCGTAAAAGTTATTTCAAAACTTATGGACGAGGGGAAAAAGATTATCGGAACTGGCTTAGAGCTTGATTTTAAGGCTGAACCGTTTGGAAGCATGCCTGAATTGATGTGTATTGCAACAGAAGTTCACAAACTTCATGCGGTTTGTATGAAATGCGGTTGCGAAAATGCGACAAGAACACAAAGACTTATTGACGGGAAACCTGCGGATAAAAATTCTCCATTGATTATGATTGGTGGCGATGAAACTTATGAAGCTCGTTGTATAAAATGCTATGAACTTCCGGATAGAGAACTGGAAAAGAAGAAAAAAGGGTTTAAACTTCTAAGCTTTGAACATTAATAAGGCAGCTAAGCAGCTAGGAAGCGAGGCAGCTAAGATTAAAAAGGCGATAGGACGCTAAGTCGATAAGACAATAAGTTCGTTACAAAATAATTACAAAGTCGTCATTCTGAAAATATAAAAGTGTAAAGATTTTTAAATGTATTAATTATAAATATCAAATCATAGCGGTGGGCTGGGGTACCTACCCCGACACCATGAATTGTTTTATTACAAATCAATTATATAAATGATTTGTAATGCATAATTCTGTACTAAAATCCCTAAACAAAGGAGAGTTTTATGCCGTTAAGAATTTTATTTTTACTACTTGCGTTTGTAATTTTTACAAACCTTGTTATCATGTTATTGAGTCTGATTTTTAAAAAGAATTTATACCAAACACATGGAAAATTGATTGTAAATTGTTACGGTATTTTTGCATTAATTATAGTACTTGTTTATGCAGCACTTTCACTTGCAGGAATTGAATAACGGAGGTTTTATGGAAAAAAACAATTTTGAAGCATTCGATACAAACAAATTCACCACACCAATTATCATTACAACTTTATTAGTTATTTTTATTGTTTTCTTTAATCCGATAGCAATAGTTGGAGTTGGGGAACGCGGTGTAAAGGTTACTCTTGGAAAGGTTTCTCCAACTAGCTATACAGAAGGTGTTCATTTTGTGACACCATTTATATCTTCAATCAAAAATATGAATGTAAAAACTCAAAAAAATTACATTGATACATCTGTTTACACAAAAGATATTCAGCAAGCACAAATCTCCTATGTTTTAAACTATAATTTGCAACCTGAAAACGCTCATAAAATGTATAGAGAAGTTGGTTCAAACTATTTCGACACAGTTGTTAGCCCTGTTGTAGAAGGCACAATTAAGGACGTTATCGGGAAATGGAATGCTCAAGACTTGGTTGCAAACAGAGAAAAAGCAACACAAGAAATTCTCGTGAAACTCCAAAAACACCTTGCTCCAAAATATATAAACGTAACTGATTTTCAAATGACTGCAATTGCATATTCCGGAGTATTTGAAAAAGCTATTGAAAGCAAGGTTACAGCAGAACAAGAAGCTTTGAGAGCTAAAAACAAAACAGTTCAAATCCAAGAAGAAGCAAAACAAAAACTTATTTCAGCAGAAGCAGAGGCTAAATCAATGTCAATTAGAGCACACGCATTGACACAGAATAAAAATCTTGTTGAATATGAAGCAGTTCAAAAATGGGACGGAAAACTTCCAGAATATATGCTTGGGGGCTCAGTACCATTCATTAATATTGGGAAAAAATAATTTAGTAGCAATCATAAAACATAAAACCGGCTCAAACGAAAAGATTGAGTCGGTTTTAGTTACTAATCAACAGATTTATACGTATTAGCTATAATGTAAGTTTGGCGCAAATTGACAAGACACTTCGCACCCATACATTGGTACGAATGTTAAAAATTTTATTTTTGATTAATAATCAGAAGATAACGCCTTGAAAATTAACGAAGTATTAATTCCTCCGAAAGCAAAGTTGTTCGACATCACATAATCCGTTTTTATCTCTCGACCTTCACCCATTATGTAGTCGAGTTTTCCGCATTCCGCATCAACTTCTGCCAGATTTAATGTCGGGTGAAACCAACCTCTATTCATCATTTCGATACTCAAAATCGCTTCAATTGCTCCACAAGCTCCGAGAGTATGTCCGGTATAACTTTTTGTAGAACTTATTGGAACTTTGCGTTTAAAAACCCCTTCTGTCGCAACGGTTTCTGCAATATCCCCCTGAATTGTTGCTGTGCCGTGCGCATTTATATAACCGATTTTATCAGGCGAAAGATTTGCGCATTTCAAAGCCAATTCAAGTGCTCTTCCCATTGTTTTTCTGTTCGGATTTGTAATATGTGTGCCGTCAGTACTTGTTCCAAAACCGACGATTTCTGCATAAATCTTAGCACCACGAGCTTTTGCGTGCTCGTATTCTTCCAAAATCAATGTTCCTGCACCTTCTCCAAGTACAAGCCCGTCACGATTTTTGTCAAACGGAGATGGGGAAAGCTTTGGAGTATCGTTTTTTTGGCTTGTTGCATAAAGCGTGTCAAAAATCGCAATTTCTGTCGGGTGCATCTCGTCACCACCACCTGCAATCATAACTGTTTCATAACCGTTTTTGATTGCTTCATAAGCATAACCAATTCCCATTGAGCCAGATGTGCAAGCTGTCGATGTCGGAATTAGTCGCCCTATTGTCTTGAAATACAAAGAAATATTTACAGGTGCAGTTTGTGACATCATTTTTACATAAGAGCCGGAATTTAAACCTTTTACCTCTTTATCAATTTGCATTCCATAAAAATCAATAATAGCGTCAAGTGAACCTGCCGATGAGCCATAACTTACACCGGTTTCGCCGTTTGTAATAATTTCGTCACCCAGAAGTCCGGCGTCTTCAAGTGCAAGTTCGGCCGTTCTGACAGCCATAATTGAAACAGGCCCCATTGTCCTGAGAACTTTTCTGTTGTAAGTCGATGGGATTTCAAAACCTTTAACATAGGCTGATAGTCGAGTATTTAGTCTTTTGTATTCGTCAAGAGATTTGTCGTATTCGATACAATTTTCAAGTTTTTGCAAGCCTGAAAAAGCGGTTTCTATATCGCAACCCAAAGGACTGGCAAGTGCCATACCCGTAACAACTACTCGCCTCATAAATAAAGTCCTCCATTTACAGAAATCACCTGTCCCGTAATATATGCAGCCCCTTCACTCATAAGATAATTTGCCAAACTTGCAACCTCTTTTGCTTGTCCGAGTCGCTTCATCGGGATAAGTTTTTTAACTTCATCAATCGGAACATCTTTAATCATATCGGTTTCAATAACCCCAGGAGCGATGCAGTTTACGGTAATCCCGCGTTTTGCAAGTTCAAGTGCAAGTGATCGAGTAGCACCGATAATTCCTGCTTTTGAGGCAGAATAATTGATTTGTCCTCGATTTCCTGAAAGGGCAGAAACAGAAGACATTGTGATAATTCGCCCCTTAATTCTGTTGGAAATCATTGGCATAACGAGCGGTTTTAAAACATTATAAAATCCTGTCAAATTCGTTTGAATAACATCGTCCCACTCATCACCTTCAAGTAGTGGAAAAACGTTGTCCCTTGCAATTCCGGCATTTAAAACAACGCCGTAATAGAGTTTGTCGGAAAGCGCTTTTGCACATTCTTCTCTGTTTTTGATGTCGAATTTCAAAATTTCGGCATTTACGCCAAGTTTTTTGATTTCGTCTGCAACTTCTTGTGCTTTTTCTTGATTATGTGCGTAATGCACGTCGATATCAAATCCGCTTTTTGCAAGGCTAAGTGCGATTTCCTTGCCTATTCCTCGGCTTGAACCTGTTACTAAAACTTTTTTTCTTTCACTCACTATTCTAATTCCTTTATGTATTTTTCAACATCTTTTGGCTGAAAAGCGTTGATGGTCGCCTTTGCAATGTAGTTTTCCGAATTTTCGTCCTCTCCTTCATTATAAATTAAACACTCGAATGAAACAAGCTCATTGTCGCCATATATTTCTCTGGCTGTCAAAATGTATGTTTTGCCGTTTTCAAATTTTTCAAGCTTATTTTCATATTGTCTTGTTCCAAGGAGAAAGCCTATTTTTGGAATAGTTTTTCCTGCTTTGTAATAAGCATAACAACCAATAGTTTGTGCCATAAATTCAATTCCGACAAGTGGAGAAATCCCATTGATTTCTTTGTTAAAAAAGATTTTGTTATCGTGAATTTTGACAGATGTTTTAACAATTTGGTTTTCCATATCGACATTTAGAACCTCATCGATTAGCACCATAGGGGCTGAATGAGGAAGGCAAGAGGCAGCTAAGCAGCTAGGCGGCTGGGCAGCTAGGTTTGAATTAGAAGTAGTTTTGTAGGTCGGCATTGCTATGCCGACATCATTTTGGTAACGAGATGCTAAGATGCTAAGAGGCGAAGATGCTTGGTCTGTTTCGGTTGAATTAATTTTTATTCCTTGCGACTGTATTAGATTAGTGTCAGCTGGATTCTTTCGGCTCGGGAGAGCCTCAGAATGACGACTAATAGCTTCTGTTTTGTACTTATCGTCTTTACGTCTTATCGTCTTATCGTCTTTTATTTCCGATACGGACTTTGCATCTTCGCCTCTTTGCATCTTTGCATCTAAATCACGCTTAGCTGCTTCGCTTCCTAGCTGCTTAGCTGCCAATATCACCACTGCATTTGTTCCGCCAAAGCCAAATGATGTGCTCATACAGACTTTAACATCTTTTTGCGGAGTGTTTTCTGTAACAAGATTGATTTTTGGCAAAGTTTCATCATACTCACCGTCAAATTTGTGGATAGGTAAATTTCTTTCACCTTTCAAAATCTGGTAGCAAATAAATGCCTCGATACTTGCGGCAGCGCCAAGACAGTGACCTGTCAATGGTTTTGTAGAACTTGCAGGAACTTTATCACCAAAAACTTTATAAATCGCATTTGCTTCCATTAAATCGTTAGAAATCGTTCCTGTTCCGTGAAGGTTGATATAGTCAATATCTTCCGGTTTAAGATTTGCGTCATCGAGAGCCGCTTGAATGGCTTTTACAGCCTGAACTCCGTCAGGATCAGGGGTTGCCGCGTGGTAGGCGTCAGAGGTTTCGCCGATACCGAGAAGTGAAACAGCTGAGCAACTAGGAATTTTGTAGGTCGGGATTGCTATGCCGACATCATTTTGGTAACGAGATGCTAAGATGCTAAGAGGCGAAGATGCTTGGTCTGTTTCGGTTGAATTATTCCTGTTTTCTCTTTTGATTTTAATTTGGCTATTAATAGGCTGGATTCCTTCGCTATCGCTCGGAATGACGACTGATGGCAACTGCTTCTTTTCCAAATGACAGTTTCGCTTAGCTGCTTCACTTCCTAGCTGCTTAGCTGCTTCTGATACCGACTTTGCATCTTCGCCTCTTTGCATCTTAGCATCTAAATCACACTTAGCTGCTTCGCTTCCTAGCTGCTCAGCTGCTTTCACAACCACAAACAATGCTCCGCCTTCGCCTAAGCTTATTCCGTTTCGGTTTTTGGAAAAAGGATTTGTTTTTTCATGTGAAAGAACTTCCAGTGCGTGAAATCCGTAAGAAGGCATTGATGCAAGAGTGTCAACTCCGCCTGCAATTACAGCTTTGCAAACTCCGTTTTCTAACAATTTTTTTGCTGTTGAAAACACTTTTACCCCTGATGTACAAGCTGTTGACACGCAAGCTGCATAATTTGTTGTGCCAAGGTAGAATTTTAAAAATTCCGCCGGATTTCCAAATTCTGCATGGTGCTTGTTTTTTGTCGTTTCAAATTCTTCAATCCCTGAATTTGTCGTTCCGATTACAATTCCGATTTCATCTTTTTCAAATCCCGACAAATCCAATTTGTCAACGAGATATTTCAAAACTCTGTTGCAACGCAAGTCATAACGTTCATTATTAATCGGCTCAAAATCCTCTTCCAGCTTGCCAAAATAGAATTTGTCTCCCTTAATTATAGTGTCATCTTGTGTCAGTTTTTCTGTGAAAATCGCGCTTGCATCTGTAATAAAAATCTCGTTCATGATATTATGTTACCATGAATAAGTTGGAATTTCGTATCAAAAAAATTTCATATTCGCAAGGTGAAAACATTGATTTGACGTCAATCCCGATGATGATGCGTAGAAAGCTGTCAACTGTCGGGAAAATCGCAATGAGCACAATGTTGGATTGCTATGGGGAGAATTCTGACGATATAAAACTTGTCTATGCCTCTCGTTACGGGGAATTGGAACGTGTTGTAAAACTTATCAGCCAAGAAAAAGAGAATAACGAAGTTTCTCCGACGGGATTTAGTTTTTCCGTCCATAATTCTACAATCGGGCTTTTTTCGCTTTTGAAAAATATTCATTCTTCATATAACTCGATTGCCGGAGGAGAAGACTCTTTTTCAGCTGGGCTTTTAGATGCTGTTATGAACAAGGAAAAAACTCTTTTTTGTTACGCCGATTCTGTTGACAAATTAGAAAGTGTTTCAATATTAATTGATTATCAAGAGGGCGAAAAAGTTGTTATGAAAGAAAATTCAGAACATCTTCCGTCAAACAATTTTTCAGAATTTATAAATGGTGGAAAATATGTTTGCCCGTTATACATCTTGGAGCGTGCTGATGATTAGGTTTTGGCGAGGTTTTCTTGTTGTAAGTGCTTTTGTTGTGTTTGGAATTGCTTCTTTAATCCTTGGGCTTATATATATTCCAATCGGAAAAATTTTTATTAAAAACAAGCGAAAAACTTTTTCACATCTGATACACAAGCTTTGGTGCAGCTATACACATTTTTTGATGTGGTTAAAAATTTTCAAGTTGGATTTGCACAACATTACGCCGTTGAACGGTAAAATTATTGTCGCAACTCACCCGAGTTTTATTGATATCCTTATTCTTATCGGGCTTTATGATAATTCGCTTTGTCTTGCGAAAAAAGAGCTTTTGAACAATATTTTCCTTAAAAACATAATCAAAAATGTTTATATTCCGAACAATATTGAACTTGACGAGTTTAAGCGGATTTGCACGGAAGCTTTGAATGATGGGTATAATATCATAATTTTTCCAACCGGAACCAGAACTTGTGAAGGCGAAGAACTCAAAATTCACAAAGGTGCTGCGGCATTACAAATCTACTCTGGCGCCGATATTATCCCTATAAAAATGGAATGCGATTATTCGTTTTTGCAAAAGGGAAAACCTATTTATGACGCCGGTGATAAGACTATTACGTATAAAATTTCACAACTTGCACCAATTAAGTTGAAAGACTTTGATGAAAAATCCGAGATTAAATTGAGAAATGCGATTTCTGAAAAAATCAAATTTGACTTTACCCGTTAATTAGGTTATAAATATAATAATATAAGGTGATTAAGATGAGCTTAGAAAATGAAATTAAAACTCTAATAATAGAGTCGTTAGAATTGGAAGATGTTACTGCGGACGATATTAAGGACGAAGAACCGTTGTTTATAAGCGGTTTGGGGCTAGATAGCATTGATGCGCTTGAACTTGGTATGGCATTGAAAAAGAAATACCATGTGGATTTGGGCGACAACAAGGAAGAAAACAAAGAACATTTTTATTCTGTTAAAACAATAGCTGACTTTATCAGAAATAATATGAAATAAGGGTTTGTAAAATGGGCAAAAAATATTCACGTGAAGAAATTTTTGAAAAATTAAAAACGATTTTGGTCGACGATTTTGAAATCGCACCAGAAAAATTGACTCTTGATGCAAATCTATTTGAGGACTTGGAGTTGGATAGTATTGATGCGGTAGATTTGGCTGTAAAATTGCAAGAATTTACTGAAAAGAAAATTTCTCCTGAAAACTTTAAACAAATACGCACAGTGAACGATGTTGTCGTGGCTATTGAGGAGTTAATTCAATAAGCTGGATTGTTTCGCTAATCGCTCACAATGACGTGAACAGCAGCAATTTACGTCATTCTGAGGGCTTCAGCCCGAAACAATCCAGCTTATAAAACAACCAAAGTTGTTAAAATTTTTACTAAAACAACCTAACTGAAACGAACTTAGTGCCTTAGTAACCTAGTAACTTAAACACCAACCAAAAACGAGGAAATAATGAAAAATATTCTGGTAACAGGCGGAGCAGGATTTATTGGCTCCCACTTATGCGACAAACTTTTAGAGCAAGGCAACCATGTAATTTGTCTTGATAACTTTTTTACAGGATCAAGAAAAAACGTTACTCATCTGCTCGGAAATCCTGAATTTGAGCTAATCAGGCATGATATCATTGAACCAATTATTCTTGAAGTCGACCAGATTTACAACCTTGCATGTCCTGCAAGCCCTATTCATTATCAATATAACGCCATAAAGACCATTAAGACCAACGTTCTTGGGGTTACGAACATGTTAGATTTGGCGGACGAAACAAAAGCCCGAATTCTACAAGCGTCTACAAGTGAGGTTTACGGAGATCCGATAGTTCACCCGCAAAAAGAAACTTATTGGGGAAATGTAAACCCTATCGGAGTCAGAAGCTGTTATGACGAAGGGAAACGCGTTGCTGAAACGCTTATGATGGACTACCATCGCCAACATAATTTAGATATAAGAATAATCCGAATTTTTAACACTTATGGACCTCGTATGGCGCAAAATGACGGACGCGTTGTATCGAATTTTATTATTCAGGCGCTTAAAAATGAAGATATAACAATTTATGGTGACGGCTCTCAAACTCGCTCATTCTGTTATGTTGACGATTTAGTCCGCGGAATGATTACACTAATGAATACAGAAGATTTTATGGGGCCTGTAAATGTCGGCAATGACGGAGAATACACGATATTAGATTTGGCAAAAATGATAATTGAACTAACTAATTCAAGTTCCAAAATCGTGTTTAAACCGCTTCCGTCAGACGATCCATGCCAGCGCAAACCTGATTTGTCATTGGCAAAAGAAAAATTGAATTATGCTCCAACCGTTCATGTAAAAGATGGTTTGATGAAAACAATCGAATATTTTAGCCAATTATAAAAATTTAGATAAGTATTTTAAATCTTTATGGTATTTTATTACTTAATTTTCCACTTTTCTTGAAGTCTGTTCAATTTGCCTGTGCTTTGAAGATTTTCTATAACATAATTAGTTTTAGAGATTAACCGTGCTGACTGTTGTCCTTTGCGAAATGCTATTGCGTAAGGTTCTTTTGAGTACCTTTTAGGTAAAAGTTTTACGGATTTGTCATTCAATGCAAAATTCAATAATATTGTATCATCAGCAACAATTCCTTCTGCTTTTCCGGATTTTAATGCTTTATAGGCGTCATTGTAAGTTTTGTAACCTAAAACGGTAACTTCCGGAACATTTGAACGCAAATTTCTTTCACTTGTAGAGCCATAAACTATAATTAATTTATTTCCCTCAAAATCTCTGAGCGATGTAGCTTTACTTGTGCTTCTAACCAAAATTGCCTGACCTGCCATATAATATGGCACTGAAAAATCTAAAATTTGCTGTCTTTGATTGGTAATAGACATTGTCGCAATTAAGCAATCAACTTCACCCGAATTCAATTTCATAATTCTGTTAGAAGCTGTTACCGGAACAAATTCGACAGCACTGGAATTTCCAAGAATATTTTGTGCTAAAATTCTCGCTAAATCAATATCATAACCTACAAGAATTCCGTTTTTATCCCTGAAACCGAAAGGAGATGCGTCATCTCTAACTCCAACAACAATTTTACCTTTTTGTTCAATAAGTGACAAATCATCACTTGCAGTCTTTTTCTTTCCGCAAGCTGAAAAAATTAAACACATAAATAATAAAACTAAAATAATCCTTTTCATAACAAAATATTACTATAAAAATAAATTTTTTACTTATAAAATAATCAAAAATACCACTTGAAAAGTAAAATAATTTATGACAAAATTGCATGAAAATATTTTACTGCAACTAAAAAAACGGAGGTTTATATGTCAACATTTATTGAAGACGTTTACGCAAGACAAATCTTGGATTCACGTGGCAATCCGACAGTAGAAGTCGATGTTAAGCTAACAAACGGAGTTCGTGGCAGAGCATCTGTACCATCAGGAGCATCAACAGGAATTTTCGAGGCTTTGGAACTTCGTGACGGCGACAAAGCAAAATATATGGGCAAAAGTGTTCAAAAAGCTGTTGACAACGTAAACAATATTATTGCACCTGAACTTATCGGCGAAAAGGCTTCGCACCAGAAAGAAATTGATACTTTTATGATTGATATGGACGGGACAGAAAACAAATCCAAGCTCGGTGCCAATGCAATTTTAGGTGTTTCACTTGCTGTTGCGAATGCTGCCGCAAAAGCTTATGATATGGCACTTTATAGGTACTTGGGCGGAATAAACGCACTTACTTTGCCTGTTCCAATGATGAATATTATAAATGGCGGTGCACACGCTGATAACAACATCGATTTTCAGGAATTTATGATTGCGCCTGTTGGAGCAGAAAGTTTTTCACACGCAATCGAAATGGGCTGTAATGTTTTCCATACCCTAAAAAATGTTTTGAAAAGCAGAGGACTTGCAACTTCTGTCGGAGATGAAGGCGGATTTGCTCCTAACTTAAACTCTAATTCAGAAGGTATTGAAGTTATTCTTGATGCCATTGACAAAGCAGGTTACAACACAAACCAGATAAAAATTTGTCTTGATGTTGCATCTTCTGAATTTTACGATAACGGTCGTTACAACTTAAAAGGCGAAGGAAAATCGTTCGATAACAAAGAAATGACTGATTTTTTGGCTGAATGGGTAAAAAAATATCCGATTATTTCAATAGAAGACGGTATGGCAGAACAAGATTGGAATGGTTGGGAAATGTTAACAAAACGCATAGGTTCGCACTGCCAACTTGTTGGAGATGATTTGTTTGTAACAAATACTCGTCGACTTGCAGATGGTATTAAACGCGGAGTTGCAAACTCTATTTTGATAAAAGTAAACCAAATCGGAACTTTGTCTGAAACCTTAGATGCAATCTCAATGGCACACGCTGCCGGATATACAACGATAATTTCTCACCGCTCAGGAGAAACAGAAGACACATTTATTGCAGACTTAGCAGTTGCCGTAAACAGCGGTCAAATCAAGACAGGTTCAGCTTCTCGTTCCGACAGAATGGCAAAATACAATCAACTGTTAAGAATTGAACAGAAACTGGGCTCTGCCGCAAAATACTTGGGGCTTCAAGCTTTTAACGGCATCGCTTAGATATACATCCAAGAGGCGAAATTAACTATTTCAAAAGCAAAAATTAGTAGAAAAAATAGATAATTTAAAACCTAGAAAATAAATGAACTCACTTTCAAAAAATAGAAACACAACAAGGGTAGGCTAATTACCTACCCGTTTTTTTATTTAAAAAATAATTTATGACATATTACAACTTTGCCTTGATTTCGCTTAGGCATTTTGCCAATTGATCCGGACAACTTGTAGGTTTATCGCCACATTTTATGCCTGAAAATTTTGCGATTACGTCGTCAATTTTCATACCTTTAACCAATTGCTTAATCCCGAGCAAATTTCCCGGGCAACCGCCTAAAAAATCTACATCATTAATTGTTCCGTCATCACTGAATTTTACCTGCATTAAGCGGCAACAAGTTCCATGCGTTTCATATTGAATTACTTTTTCCATAATTTTTCCTCTTGCTTATTTTTACTTTCTTTACTTATATTATATTGACAAATCAAAAACTTGCAATATAAAATAAATATATGCAGAAAATTTTTCTTATAATTTTAACATTAATTGTCTTGCCTTGCTCTGCGGAAACAATGATTACAGGCGGGGTTAGCTATAATGTCGATTCTGCAAGAGAAGAACTTTCTAAAACTCCTGCCATAAAACTTAACACCCAACTTATTTCTGAAAACATAGTTGACAAAAATTATCAGGAAAACATCAGACAATCATATTTGGGAAATTTAAGTTTGCAGGACAGAACTCTGGCATTTTTCTCAGACGAAAGCTATGCGGTACTTTATAATCAAGACAAATTTCACGTTTTTTATTATGATAAGACAGGTCATTTGACTCACATTGAAGAGCGAAACGGCTTGAATTATCCTTACAAATCTTACAAATACACTATTTCGGGTACTCTGATAAATATGGGGTTAAGGGTATCTAAGGAAGAAACTTTTATTTATAACCCGCAAGGGAAATTGATTGCTCATTGGCTCGGCAAATACGCTTATGATGAGAACAACAACGTTATAATGACACGAAAATACACCCATTGATTGACACTTAATATATTGACTTATTCACGAACAAAAACTATAATAATACAATGGTGAATTGTGAATAGTGAGTGGTGAATAGACCGTTTCAATTATTCAAAAAGAATTGAAGAGGAATTATGAATAAGCGTTTATTAGGATTAACTTTGGCACTTTCAGCGGTTTTAGCGTCTGTTAATATTTCTTTTGCGGCTGATGAAAGAATTACAAACACAGAAGAAACAGATGTCATAAGTGGCAAAACTTTTGAAAACATTGATATTTCTGCCAAAGGTAATGTCCAAAACGGTTACGGTTCCGGAATTTTAAACACCGGTTCAATCAAATCCCTTACTAACAATACTTATTCTGGAAACAAAGCGTATAACGGCGGTGGCTTATACAATTTAGGCATAATTGATGCAATAGAAAATGAAGTTTATTCAAACAACTCAGCCACATTAGCCGGTGGAGCAATAACAAATCTTGTAACAATTAATACGATAAACGCAACTTTTACAAACAACAGCGTAACTGACGAAAACAGTTTTGGTGGTGCTATTTTTAACAGCGGAAAAATCGGTTCAATCAACGGGATTTTTGACGGAAACACATCGACAAGTGGCGGCGGAGCAATTACAAACGTTGGAGAAATTTCTTCTATTAGCGGGAAATTCACAAACAACCAAGCTAAAATCGCAGGCGGAGCAATAGTTACGAGTGATGTTAGCAATGAAACTTTAACTTTAAACGCCAATTTGAAAGAAATCAAAAATTCTATATTTGAAAATAACAAAGCAACAGGTAAATCCGGTGGTGGCGGAGCCATCATTAACAACCAATTAACAAATACGTTAAATATTAATTCGAGCTCGTTCAACTCAAATAGTGCCAACGATGGAGGCGCAATCTTCAATGCGGGAAGTTTAGCTGTTTCAAATTCAACATTTACCAACAACACAGCTCAAAGAACCGGTGGTGCAATCGCAAATGTCAGTGACACAAAACAAAAAGTTAATGCTAATTTGACAGTTCAAAACTCTAATTTTTATAACAACCAATCTGATGCAGCAGGCGGTGCGATTTACACAGATAGCTCTTTAACAGTTAAAAATTCGAATTTTTACAATAACCGCACAAACAAAACAGTTTCAGATGAAAACAGTAAGGGAAACGAAGAGAGTTTTGGACTTGGTGGCGGTGCAATTTTTTCTTTAATGGGAGATTTGAACATTGAAGAAGCAAGTTTTGCAAATAATGAAACAAATGGAAACGGCGGAGCTGTTTATTCATTTGCCGGAACTCAAAGTATCAAAAATTCAGACTTTATAGGCAATAAAGCAGAGCAAGAAGGTGGTGCAATTTACGCCCTATCCCTTGACAACTCCAAAGAAACAACGACTATAACAGATTCAAATTTTATTAACAACACAGCCGTCAAAAACGGTGGTGCAATTAGTCTGGAAAACACACAGGCATCAATTATTGCAAAAAACAAAGACGTAACTTTCTCTGGCAACACTGCTGAAAAAGGAAATGATATCTATCAGAACAAATCAATTACAAATATTTATGCAGAAGACGGAAGAAGAATTACTTTTAACGGTGGTATTGCCGGAAACGGAACTATTAACACCAAAGGAACTATTTTATTAAACGGGGCTGTTACTCCGGACGCCGGAGCGTTAGCCGTAAATGTAAACAGTGGTACAATAAAACCATCATCAGAAAATTATCTCGACGGAACAGATTTAACATTAGCAGAAGGTTCAACTCTTGATCTTCGCAATGGCAAACTGGGAGCAATGAACTTAAACAGCCTTACATCAAACAACGGAAACCTAAAACTCGACGTTGATGTTACATCAGAAGCTTTGGCTGATGGAATTTTGGCAAAGACGGCAAACGGAAATCTAAATCTTTCAGAAGTTAATATGATGTCTGATATGGCAGATGGAACAAACTCAATATCTGCAACACTTACAGGGCTTGATAAATTAACAATAAAAACTCCGGAAAACGGCTTGAACGCCCTAACAAACGACTATTTATACACAGTAAAAGTTAACGGCACTAATGCAACAGTTGACAGATATACCCAAAACGGTTCTGCTGCAAAGATTGACGGTTTTTCTCTTGCCGTAAACCAAACGGACAAAATTGGCGAAAACAATGTTACTTTACAAAATGAAAGAAGTTTTTCTGCTCAAAGAGATGTCGAAATTACGGGTACAGGTCTAGAAAAAGGTTGGACAGGAAACTTAGGCGGAACGAAATTATCCGTAAACGGGAACGGTTACACCGTTAAAGGCGGAGAAAATTCAGGCATAATCGTTAACAACGGGCAAACTCTTGAATTTACCGACACAAATATTGATGGATTTAAGGCGACAGAAACAACAAAAGGTGCTTTGACTGTGAAAGATGGCGGAAACCTTAATATTTCCGCACTAAATCACGATGTTAAAATTTCTAATGTCACAGCAGGGCAGGCAGCAGATGGAACAGCTCTTGATAAAAACGCAATATTTCTCGACGGAAGCGGAAATTCAAAAGTCAATTTGACAACCGCAAATTCAAAATCAATTACAATTAACAACGACATTCGCTCTTCAAATGTCGCAAACGAAATCACCATGAAAGGTGATGGCACAATACTTTACAACGGAATTGTTGACCCTGTAACTTTGACAAACGAAAATGCAAGAACAATTCACAACAACAAAATTCAAGATGTAACATACAACCTAAATTCAGGAATGGTAGGGTTCACGAAAGAAAGTTATTTATCAGACGGAAACAACTCACTTGTTTTCAACGGCGGCATGTTAACCCTTGCAAATGGCGCGGTAAATCCGGTTAATCTTGAAGCTTTGTCGTTAAACGCAAATTCAAATATTGCAGTCGATGCGGATTTGGCAAACAGTAAAATGGATACGATTTCCGCAAACAATTACAACTTTGCAAACGACGATGTAAAACTTAACGTCAGCGGAATTAATCTTTTAAGTGATGCAAAATCGGAAATGACAACAATAAACTTTGTAAACGACAATTCTTTGAAATCACACATTTCAACAACAGTTTCAGAAGTTGCTTATTCGCCGATTTACAAATACGGCGTGGCTTATGACCCGACTATGGGGAATTTTGAATTTACAAGAGGAAACGCGAGTGATTACAAAAACGTAAACCCTGCCGTTATGGTTGCACCTGTTGCGGCACAGTTAGGCGGATATTTTAACCAATTGAACGCTTATGATCAGGCATTTTCAAACATGGATATGACAATGCTTATGACTCGTGAACAACGCCAAGCTCTCAAAATGTACAACAAATATGCTTATAACGGCGACGGATTCGGCTCAGTTGCAACTTCTTCGGGAGCAATTCCGGAAGAGCGAGCAGGAGTATGGGCAAGACCTTATTCATCATTTGAAAATGTACACCTCAAAAACGGGCCAAAAGTTTCTAACGTAATGTATGGAACCTTCTTTGGCGGAGATTCATCTATTAAGGAATTCAAAAACGGATTTGACGGAATTTTTAGTGCTTACGTCGGCTATAACGGCTCACACCAAGTCTTTAACCACAATAGTTTATGGCAAAACGGCGGTACGCTAGGTTTAACAGGAACTTTATATAAAGGTAACTGGTTCGGCGGTTGGACAATCGCAACGGGGCTTTCAGGAGTTGATGCAAACACAATGTACGGCTCAGAAGACTTTGGTATGTGGTCAATCGGTACAGCCTTAAAAACAGGCTACAACTGGGAATTGCTTAACAACAAATTCATAATTCAACCTCACATGATGGTATCATATTCGTTGGTTGATACATTCAATTACACAAATGCAGCAGGGTTGAAGATAAGTTCTGATCCTTTGAATGCTGTTCAACTTGCTCCCGGATTAAGATTTATCGGAAACCTGAAAGATGGCTGGCAACCTTATTTGGGCTTAGATTTTATGTGGAATATTATGGATAAGACAAAATTTGATGCTATGGAAACAAGTTTGCCACAATTGTCTGTAAAACCATATATTCAATACGGTGTTGGGGTTCAAAAACGTTGGGGCGAACGTTCAACAGGCTATGCACAAGCAATGTTTAGAAACATCGGCAGAAACGGTGTAATTCTATCATTAGGTTACAGAGCTTCATTCGGGCATGGACATTAAAAGAATTAAAAACAGTTATTCATGCTAAAATATTTCTATGAGTATTAAAAAACTAAAACCCATAATTCCCTTTTGTGCAACAATTTGCGTTGTAGGATTGTTTCATTTTAGCAAGATTTATGCGTTGAAATTCTATCCGGTAGTCATAAATTCAATTATTTTTTGCATATTCTTTTCTTCAATTTTTTGCGAAGAAACGATTATCCAAAAATTTGCCAAAAAACTGGACGGGAAATTAACAGATTTTAGCAGGAACTATACAAGAAACCTTACTTACATTTGGTGCATATTTTTATTTATAAACCTTTTATTTTCTATTGCAACGGTTTTTATGAGCGAACGAGTATGGAGCCTTTATAACGCTTGCATTTCTTATATTGCACTCGGAATAATGTTTGGAGTAGAATATGTTGTACGAATTATTTTAAGGGCAAAATATGATGGAAGAAAGTAATGTTGGTTTTGTGTTTTTTACGTCCGGCTCAACCGGTGAACCAAAAACCGTAAATAAAACAAGCAAATGCGTTGTTAAAGAATCACAGGATTTGGCAGAAATGTTTAAATTTTCGCCTGACACAAAGTTTGTTTCAACCGTAACAACTGACTATATGTACGGAACAACTTTTATGATGATGTTACCGCTTGAATTGAAATGTGAAGTCGACTCAGAACAAATTTTGTATCCCGAAGATATAAAAGATTACGAAAAATTCGTGTTTGTTTCTACCCCATCTTTTTTGGAAAAATTATACAAATATAATTTTACATTTAAACATAAGCCTGAAATGATTTTTTCCGCCGGTGCAAAACTTGATGACAAAGTTTTTGAATATTTAGAAACAATTTCAAAAAGTGTTACAGAAATCTACGGGAGCACAGAAGCAGGAGTTATCGGATACAGACAAAAGTCTGGTGATAAACTGAAATTTTTCCCAAATGTAAAAGCCGTTCAAAAACAAATAAATATCTGCAATACAGACTCAAATACCCAGCCACATAGCGGTTTGACTACTTTTATTTCATCTCCGTATTTTGACGAACCTGAACTTGAATTAAACGATGAATTGGAGATTTTTGACGACGGTTTTATCGTAAAAGGACGAAATGACAGAATTGTAAAAATTCAAGAAAAACGAATTTCTCTAATTGAAATGGAAAACTTCTTAAATCAAGATAAGCTGATTGAAAAATCTCGCTGTCTTAAAATTGATGACAAGCTTTGTACGGCTGTGGTTTTGACATCTGAGGGCAAAAAGTTTTTAGAAAAAAATGGAAAACTTGAACTCGTAAAAAAACTTAAACAAATGATTGCAGAAAGCTATCGTCCAATTCTTGAAAATATCATGATTGATTTCCCATCACTTCGATATGTTGTGCCAAAACGATGGAGATTTTTGCAAGACTTACCCGTCAACAAACGTGGAAAAGTCGACGACAAGCGAATTAGAGAATGGTTCAATTCAAATATTACGTATCCTGACATAGTTGACTATCTAAACAATGGAGAAAATGTTGAATTAGACTTGATTTTCCCTAAAAACAGTAACTTTTTTCAAGGTCATTTTCCTGAATTTCCGATTTTGCCGGGAGTTGTTCAATTGTTTTTTGCAAATGAATTTTCAAAAGATATTTTTAATATTGATTTTATCCCTGAAAAAACTAAAAAAATTAAATTTTCATCAATCATAAAACCTGACATCAAGGTTAAACTTGTTTTGACAAAAGGGGTAAAATCAATTGATTACAAGTATGTAGACTGTGAAAATTATGAAAAAATTTTCTCTTCCGGAACTTTTGTTTTATAATGAGGTTGTTATGGTTGTATGTGAATGCTTAATAGATGTTCAATTTTTTGATCTTGATCCGATGAATGTTGTCTGGCATGGGAATTACGTCAAATATCTGGAACATGCAAGATGCGACATGTTATCCAAAATCGGTTACTCCTACGATGATATGAGGGCAGATGGGATTGCATATCCTGTGGCAAAAATGGATTTAAAATTTATAAAACCGGCCTTCTTTATGCAAAAATTGAAAATTGTAACAAGATTAGTTGAAATTGAGCCGTCTTTGATTATTAAGTATGAAATTTTTGATGCAACAACCGGCGAAAAAATTTTTACTGCCAAAAGTATGCAGATTTGTGTTGATATTAACTCAATGGAAAGCATTTACACTGCACCAAAAAAATTCATTGAAAGGTTAAAAAACTATGCGTAAGATTTTTACTTTTTTAGCTGTTTTTTTATTCAGTACAAACCTCTGTTTTGCTTCCGACAGTATTTTTAGTTACCCGTCTTCAAGTAAAATAATCTCTGCTCAAATGCCAAAACTTAAAGATGTTTCTTGCAAATTTACACAAGAAAAATATATCGGAACAACAGTTTTAAAATCAGGCGGAAATTTTCAATTTGTAAAAAATAAAGGGGCAATTTTTGAAACTCTTTATCCGATAAAATCAACAATCACATACGGTTCAGCTCAAAACAAACAGATGAATGACGTAATGTTGGCAATTTCTAATAAAAATTATTCTTATTTAGACAAAAATTTTTCATTGTTTTATAAAAAAGAAAATAACGAATGGATTATCGGGTTAAAGCCTAAAAAGGGCACAGTGCCTGCTTCTCAGCTAAACAATATTATAATCAAAGGCAATATTGATATCGATAATATTAAAATAAATACACTTAAAAACGGAACAACGGACATTCATTTTAAATGCAAAACAAACTAACTATTATTTTACGAATATTTTTTATATTAACCCTAATAATCTTAGGGATTTTAGTTTTATGCAACCCAATTCATACAGAAACAAATATTTTAAAAGCAATTTTTTCTACTAATGAAAATAGTTTGCTTGTAGATTTAAGCTCTGAATTTTCATCAAAAATAAACGTAATTATAGAAAGCAACGACTACGAAAAAACAGAAACAATTGCCAAAACTTTTTACTCAAAAGTTGATCAAACCAAAATACACACATCTGATATAAATGCAATGGGAGTTATTGAAGATTTTGAAAAATATCAAAATAATCTTTTATCACAAAGCACCAGAAAACTATTAATAAATAAGGATTACGATACTGTTATTGCAAATTCTTATGAAGCACTTTACAACCCTGTAATGCCTCCAATCGGCTCAATCGAAAAAGATCCTTTTTTACTTTTAACAGATTTCGTAACAAAATTGAACAATAACTCACAAATGCCAACTGACTTTACCCCAATCGAATTTAACGACAAATTTTACAGTATAATAATACTTGATGTAAATAAAGATTTGGCACTTTCTCCAACAGTTTTAAACTCAGAAGTGAAAAAACTCGTTAACTTACAAGATGAATTCAGCAAAAACGATGTAAAAATCTATCTTACAGGTGCTCCAATCCATTCATTCTTCGCAAGTTCTCATTCAATTTTTGAAATAAATTTAATCTGCATATTGTCCACATTGTTTGTAATCGGCTTAATATTTTGGTATTTTGGAACTTTATTGCCACTAATCCCAATTGCAATAAGTATAGGACTCGGAATTTATGCAGGCTACTGCATGACAGCATTAGTTTTCAAAGATATACACATTTTGACATTTGTGTTTTCTACAACCTTAATCGGGGTTTGCGTTGACTATTCTTTACATTATTTTGTAGCGTTAAAAGAAGAAAAATTTGGAACAGATGTAATAAAAAACATTTTCAAAAGCCTTACAGTCAGCCTAATTACAACCATAAGTGCATTTTTTGTTTTGTTATTTGCAGATTTTGTATTACTAAGACAAATTTCTGTTTTTACAATAACAGGACTTATAACGGTTTATGGAGTTGTGGTGCTTGGATATCCTATGATAAGAGCATTTTTAGAAGCAAAGATGAAAAGATGCGAAAATACAGAAGCTGTTTGTCGTCATTCTGAGGGAAACAACAATTTTTTCCCGAAGAATCTTGTGACAAGCAAACAAAAAAATCTGGTAGGTTTGGCTTGCAACAAAACAGTTACCTTATTTTTTGGTTGCCTCTCCGTTTTATTCCTAATTTTCGGTTTATTCCACACACATTTTGACGACAATATAAAAAACATGTACACCCCGCCAAAAAACCTTTTGGAAGCAGAAAAACTTTTCACTAATATAATCGGAACCAATTCAGACACCACAATTTTTGTAATTGAAGGCAAAAATTTACAAGATATTTTGCAAAAAGAAGAAAATATTGCAGACAAACTAACTGATGAAAATTGTGATGGGTACCAAGCTTTGAGCAAATTTATACCTTCTGAAAAACGCCAAAAATCCAATCAAATTTTGCGAAAAGAACTCTATAAAGCAAGACTTAATGATTATGCAATATTTTTGCCACCCCAAACTCGTTCCCAACTTATTAACGAAAATTTTGGCAATAATTATTTAAATCTCAATAAAGATTTTGACTTTTTAAAAAACAATTTTCTTATCAACAAAAACACTTCTATAATGTTAATTTCAGGGTATAAAGGGCAAGTCATTGACGGAATAAAAACAATCAATTTTCAAAAAGATATTTCATCTCAAATCAGACATTGCAGAAAAATTTGTTTATGGCTATTAATTCCAATTTTTGGACTTTTGTACCTTTTATTGGCAAAAATCTATGATAAAAAATCAGCAGTAAAAATTCTTGCTCCGTCTGCTTGTGCAGTAATATTTGTGTTTGCAATATTAGGGCTTTTCAGATGTCCTATCAACCTTTTTCATCTGCTTGCAATGTTTTTGATAATAGGTTTCGGGCTTGATTATTCTGTTTTCAGATTTACAAACCCTGAAAAATCCGGTGACTCCGTATTTTTATCGTGCATAACAACGGTGTTTTCATTTGCACTTCTTGCTTTTGCAGGATTTAAGTTGATAAGTTCACTCGGAATTGTTTTGACATTAGGGCTTTTGAGTTCTTATATTTTTAGCATAAAATTAATACAGAATAGTTGTAAAAAATCTTAAATAAAAATGAAAATTTTTCGAAAGGCAGTTAATGAAATACAGACGCATAAAAAGACATATTTCACCAAGGATTAAAGCATTGGCTGATGCTCAAAAAATAGCATTTGCTCCACTAACTTTTCAGGCAGTAAACAC